>JBKJYK010000156.1:0-2945 GCA_046715515.1 Candidatus Nitrosocosmicus sp. | reverse complement strand
TATACTTACATTCAAAAAAACAATATTGAAGGTGGGGTCGTAGCGAAGCCTGGAATCGCAACGGGCTCCAGATCATATAATGGGCAATTATAGAAGAAACCCGTGGATCAGGGGTTCAAATAATATGTCTTTGTAACCATATTAGAACAAATCCCTTCGACCCCATCCGATTTTTTACTAAAGGAATTTACAATGCTGCAAATCCAAGAAAATATAACTAAAACAATTTTAAATTTCACTTAAAATTAAATAACCTTGATTAGTAAGGCATGTTTAAAAAACCAACTATAAGATACAAATTTCTTGCAATGATCAAATTATGTTAATTGCGCATATATGTACTCTACAGATAGTCAGCTAGATATTATTCAAGAACACTGGCTTTAAATGTATTTTGTATTCAGCATATATGTCTATTTAAAATAAAACCTTGATTTGGCCCCTCTTAAAGCAAGAACATAATTAAGAATACAAATCAGTATTTCACAGTAAAACGGAAAGAATTCCTTTTTCCTTATTGCTTTAAATAAACTATAAAAATTGTCAATTAATGAAATGACGGCTTTTCTGGGGGCTAATGCATATTGTTGGAGGCAGCAGAGGTAAATAAATAAAATAAAATCGAATGTTGTTATTCTGCCCCCACAAGGCCTAAAAAGTCGAAACCGTCCCCTTCTAGCGGGTTTTCTTTTAATTTGACTATAGATATCAAGTGACCATCTGGATCTTCTATGATTGCATGTTTTCCAAATCCTTCTTCTCGAGGATTTTTAAAAAATATAACTTTTTTATCTTGCAAATTTCTTATGGTTTGTTCAAAATCACTAGCTGAAAACCCAACTAATACATGTTGACCCGATTTGACTTTTTCTTTATTTTTTGCTGGATGCAGAGCTAACACGGTTTCTTTATTAAAGAATTCGGTCCATTCGTCAGACTTTTTCTTTAGTGGAATATTTAATATTTCCTTATAAAATTGGACTGATTTATCCATATCCGATACTAAAAGTATAACAGCTCCTAATTTTCTAAATGACATTAAACTTGATATGTTGCTTCCAAATTATGAACTTTTGTATATAGTAGTTATTTTTTATAGGCTGTATCTTAACAAATCTAAAAAACTTTATTTATGTATTTAATGATATCATTCATTGCTAAACAAACTTTTTTTTATATACGTGGCAAAAAATGAAGACTGGAAACAGCTTTACAATGAGGACTGGACTTATGTTTCATCCATGACTAGATTTTTCAAGTGGTGGATAAAACATGAATTTCATGTGGATGTGGCAATAGAATGCGACATACTGCCTGTAATACCCGGTAGAATATTTGATAGACCATCAATAGCTTATCTTTTGAAAGACCATTCGGAAAGAGGCAGTTCTGTTTTCCATTTTTACCTTCCTTACTTCAAACCCATATTTACAGATTGTCGTCCAGTAGATGGCTATCACTCAAATAATTTTGGAATTGTTACATGGCATAGACCTAAACAAATATCCATATCTTCTGGTGAAAACGAAAAATTTTTTGCAGACAATAATTGTGCTCAAATATCTCATGTTTTGTCACATGAATTTCTTCGACAAAGTAATAAGAAAAGAAAAACGTATTTTGATGGTATTCACAAGCTATGGGACCTTCACCTTCAAGGCACTGTGCCGTTTTTATATTTTAGCCGGCAGTTCAACAGGGTTTCAAGAAATGATGAATATCGCTATGTTACTATTGACTTGGCAAAACTTTGATATTAACGGGTATTAAGATATTGGTTATCTCAATGAATTTCCGTTTGAAACATTACTATTATATGATAAAAAGCGGAGCAATAATTTCCACTATAGGAGTAATCATGTTAATTGTGTTTGGATTAATTTTGTTAATATTTCCCGTAACAAAATCATGTGAAAAAAGTTGTGTTTATACTTCTACTGCGCCAGAATATTTTAGGCAGTTTATCAATCCCCTGTTTCTATTTGTTTCACTATCATTAATATCAATTGGGATATTTTCAATTAGGATTGGAAAATTGAAAACATTAAATCAACATTAAATCAAAAGGTTTTAAAAGGTGATGGATTTATTGTAATTATTCGATTTTTTAGATCTTCATTAAATTAAAATGTGTGTCAATACGGATATATCTTGTGTTTATGATCAACCCATTTAAAAAATGGAAGCCGAAGGGTAAAATGTATAGTTTTAGATGTACACAATGTGGTGACGCATTCATCTCCTCCCACAATCTTGACGCACCTCTTTGTGGCACCTGTATTCAAAAAGTAAAATCCCTGGATTCAACTGTTGATAACGAAAAACAATGTTCTGAATGCGGCAATACAGGTGTAATTTATGGAAAGGACAGATGTCACTCTTGCTATTTTAATTTCAAAAGAAATAACTAAATCTTAACTCAATGTGTGTAGGATTTTTTAAGAGCATTATAAAAAATTTCATTAAATAAAAACTAATGGTTTTTATGCTGCTTTTTTCCTTTCATAATAAATTTTACACATTTTGGTTTACTTTGTGATGATATAACTTTGATCATTTGAAATAAAAAAAGTGTGCTCTGCTTGGGATACAATTTTATTGTTGCCTTCTACAAGAATCGGATAAGATCGGATATTTTTCTTTTTTATTAAAAAATTTATCATTTTGTTTAGCAAAGTTTCATCATAATCCTTAATTAGCCATCTTATAGCAAAAGGCAATGTTTTAAAGCGATTCCATAAATAGGATATAAAATCATCCAGGTCTTTATCTTTAGTTGGTTTTCTGGAGACAATGGAAAAGATATTCTGAATCTTTCCTTCATAAACAATTCCCAAGCCATCCATAGTTGTAACAAAAGGTTCAATTGCATATGCCTGATTATTGACCAAAGAAAAAGAAGACCCCATTGTCCTGATGTTTGGGATTGATTTTCCCGCATGCAC
>JBKJYK010000155.1:0-3566 GCA_046715515.1 Candidatus Nitrosocosmicus sp. | reverse complement strand
GTATTATATTTATAAACTAAATAAAAATGCAGTCATAGTTTATTGCCACAAAATGGGCAAAAATTAAAGGTGTATTTATCAATACGTTTAGGATATCCTAAATCATCCATGCAAAATATTTCTATAGTTCCTTTTTCTATAATGTTTAACCCAAAACCTCTTTCCAATGAATCATCCTCTAATTGATGCAGTTCTACACAACAATATTTTTTCACCGATTATTCACTCCTCCTTTTTAGACAGGATATGCCTTTTTAAAATTAATAGGTTTTGGGGAGATTTATTTAAGATAAACTACATTAAAACGAAATTCATATTGCTTCATGATTGTGATGGCGATAAGCATCTGTTGGGGACCAAATACCATAGAGAAATCACAATAGAATAGATGTAACATTCTTTCTTTGAATATATAGAATAGTGAAAAATGCCTCCGGTGGTTCCGAGGCTCCAGCTTTGGAAAATTCTATATAATAATACATCAAACTCATTTTCTTATAGTGACATTTGTTTCTTTTAATCAGTATGCTTGTTACTTACGGATGCACGGAGGCTCGGAGGTAAATTGATGTATTTCTATACACAGAATAAACAAACAACCATATGATTAGTAGGTCCGTGTGGATTAATGCAGATATGGGTATTTTAAATAGGGGTGATATCAGTTATAACATAACGGTATTTCTAAATAATTTTCAATTAAAAAGCCATGTGTCATTTATTTATTATAAGTAGTTTTTATTTTTCGTCAATTATTAATGTGTAGATCAATTTAGGGTGTAAAAAAGTATATGATAGTAATTAAGATCTTTCTCAAAGCCTTATTTATGGTTAAATTTCAATAGATTTGATCTTTTATATGATTGTTGTTATTATCGATTAGAACACCTGTAATTAAACCCAAGATTCTACATAACCATCCTAATGGAATCAGCCGCATTATTCGTAACGTTTTATTGAAAATAAGCTTGACTAAGCAATGGGGTATTAATTTTTAAATTAAATGTAATGGAAATAAGTACTTCTTGCTCAATCTTCCCTTCTTTTTTATACCACTCTTTTGTTACGTTCCACCATAACAAGAATTTTCGTCAACAGCACTCCAGATATAAATCCACCCACATGAGCGGTAAATGCTATTGGGATTGACGAAACTGATCCAATGAATGCAAATACTATTTGAAATACGAGCCAGTAGTATGCCTGCCTGTTGCCAAGCGCTGCAGACATTCCCAATATGCCAGAAATCGCTCCAGACGCTCCGACTAATAATACCTGACCATTGTTTAACAAGTAAGATGCAACTATGCCATGAAAGAATGCCGCAAACATTCCCGATAGGAAAAACACAGAAAGGTATCTTGGAACTCCAATGGCTTTTTCGGCAAAACCACCCATAGATGCAAGCGCAACCATGTTAAAAGTAATGTGAGCTATATTCGCATGTATAAACATGGAAGTGAACATGTGCATTAATGAAGAAATAAAACCATTTTCGCTACTACTTTGTTGACTGTTAAAGTCATTCAAGCCATCTGCATTAAATAAAGAGTCAGGGATGAATCCATAGTTGCGAATAATTTGAGGTTGCGAATCAGTAAGAATTCCTATTGCAAAAACAGCTGCATTAATTGCAATCAGCGAAATTGTTGCTAAAGGAATTTTTGACAACACTACCATTATAACACGAGACGGTAGTTATACGATACGAAGAGATAAATATTTCCTTAAGCACCATTTAATAATCAAGTATTTGGTATTTGCGGGCAATCAGATAATGACAAGATAACTTAACAACATCAATACCTTCGCATCCAACAAAAAAGGTGATACCCGTTCATTTTTTGATCGACATTATTTATAGTAACTGTTTTCAACTAGGGTATGGTAAAATTATCTGACAACGAACAGCAATTTATTTTGCAATTAATAAAGAGTTGCGAATATTACGGTTTAAGTGAAAAGCAGTCCATTGATTGCATAAATACCATATTAAACAGAAACATTTCCAGAAGAACATACTATCACTATAAAAAGAACCTATACAAAGACGATATTTTCAATAAACTAAAGGAGAGCATTTACAATTCCCCTATCGATAGGCTAGCAATACTGCTTCTTAATGATGATGCAGATCCACAAGTAAGGACAAAAGTGAATGAGTTAATAACTGACCAATTTCCATACAAAGAGAAACCATCATTTGTTCTTCAACCACAATATTATGATGAGAATAACGATAACACAAAAGACAAACTAAAAGATATACTGGCAAAGATAAAGAAATTTAAGGAAACGGAAAACTCATCAAAGAATAGGTTAAACTCTATACCTAAAAACGCCACAATTAGGGAAGATCTTATAAAATGCGGTAAGGTCAATTGTAACCTATGTCCACATGGACCTTACTATTACGCCTATTTTAAAGACAAAACAAATAACAATAAAAGCAGACTAAGAAAGAAATACTTGGGCATCTCAGATCCAAGAGGATAATGATTTGGTTAGAATTTACAAATTCTGTTATTCCTAATACTAATAGCAAATTGAGCACAATAATCATTTAAAAACTATATTTTACACTTTTTGAAATATCTTATGTAACGACATTTCATCGGCAAATATACATTCCTCTAAAAACTACATATATCACGTTATGGGTAACGAATTGTAACTTTTGAAAATCCCTTTTTCCACTATGCTTTTTATATTATCATTTACTAGTTATTATTATGCGTAACATTGAACATGATGATGTTCCATTGATTGGAAAGACTATTAGAGATAACGATAAAAACTCTACAGCCTTGATTATACCCAAACAGTTTGCCAGATTGTTGGACATAGAAAACTCCAAAGTGACGATATCATTGCTTGATGACTTTATTGGCAACAGATATCTAGTTGTGTCTAAACATCATAATGACATTGTATTAGAATAACCTACAATTGAGAACAAGGAATCAAATATTGAAAATTCATGTATCCAAGTCCTGGTAGATAATCATGGTGATGAAAGAAGCTCACTAATATAAAAATTAATAACAAAAATTATAACAGATAGATCGCTTTTGCATTCAAGTAATACAATCTTAATTCGTATAATTTTGTTTATTTTCTAATGTGTTGTAATATATTGTCCTGTCTCTGTAAAGGACAAAGTTAATTGTTTTCGTTTCTCCCTTAATACCTTATACCTTTCTTTTATGGATTCATTTGCAATTTTTATATATTCTTCATTTGATTCTGTTCCTAAATAACTTACATCCATATCTAAACAAGCCAAGGCAGTATTCCCTACACCTATAAAGGGATCATAAACGATCATATATTTTCTTAATCCGTGTAATTTTATGCAATAGGAAGCCAACCTTTCTGAAACACCATTGTATCTCATAAACTCATAGAACTTTAAAACAAGGTCAGTGTTTTCGGGGTTTGGAAGTGATTTAACTTTATTGATAGTTGTAGAAAGCTTTGCCGGCATCCTTTATAGCATCTCCTTCATTTCCAATTTCTTTAGACTAACTAAGAATAGATTAACAAGTATATGAGCCCATGTAGTT
>JBKJYK010000154.1:0-5027 GCA_046715515.1 Candidatus Nitrosocosmicus sp. | reverse complement strand
ATTTTACCCTTACTTACCCATTGGATTACCTGATCCAATTCTGCCTTCGTTCCCTGTGTTGAGCCAAGAAGATTTGTTCCCTTAAAGAACAGATACCTCAAATCAATTGTAGAGTCATAACCAGTGGTAGCTCCTGTGGCAACAAGTGTTCCACCCATTTTAAGCAAACCAACCTCTTGTGGGAAAACATTTTTTCCAATATGCTCAAACACCACATCTACGCCACCTTCTACCTTTGTCAAAGATCTCACTTTTTTGTACCAATCAGGTTCTCGGTGGTTTACCACATTATCCGCACCCAATTCCAAACACTTGTCCATTTTTTCCTGGTTTCCGGCGGTGGCAATTACGTTGCAATTGTAAAGCTTTGCTATTTGTATACCAACCATTCCGACACCGCTGGTTCCGCCCATTATTAGGACTGTTTGACCTGGCTTGATTTTGGCCCTTCCAACTAGCATGTGCCATGCTGTCATTCCCACCATGGATATTGCCGAAGCATCATCAAAAGAGACATTTTCGGGCATCTTGGCGACATTCACCTCCGGTAGGTGAGTGTACTGGGCAAAGCCACCCCATAAGGGTCCAGTTTGGAATCCCCATACTAGCCTATCTTTACAATCGTATTCTCTGCCGGAAGTGCAAAGTTCGCACACCCTGCAACTCAGGTTAGAGTGGGAAACAACCCGGTCTCCAACTTTAAACTTGGTAACATCATCACCAGCCTCAACAACAGTGCCCGCAACATCGCTGCCTGAAATATGTGGAAGAGGCGTTTTCACTGGCTCCCCCCATATGGCCCACAAATCGTTGTAGTTATATGCAGACGATTCCACTTTTATTAAAACTTCATTAGGTTTTATTTTTGGGACATCTATATCCTCAATTTTTATCACTTTGGTAGGATCTTTGTCATACTCTCTAAAAACAGCTGCCTTCATGGGAAAAGGATATTATGAAACCTTAATATAGTTAACTAAAAAATAATTTTAAAAATCAGTAATAATAACAAAATATAATGCTACAAATTATCTTGTTATAGCCTATTTATTTTAAACTCTCTTTTGGGTTGCTGTATGCTTAAAAGAATCTGTTTTAGTTCATTATCCGTTAGTGCTCTATTTAATCTCCCAGCGGTAGCTGCATTTATCAAATAGTTTTCTACAGCTGATGCAAGATCAGGTTTTACCATTTTTATGTTGGTAAGTCTTTGTCGGGCTTCAGAATCCAACAGCATTGCAAGTGCCTTTTGTTTGATTGCCTCAGCTTCGGCCCGTTGTCTTCTAATCTCTTCGTCAGATGGCTGTTGTTGTGGTGGAGGGGGACCGGACATTTTTTAGACCCCTTTAGGCATATCTTTGTAAGTTTTCGTTATCTTTACAAACCTCCTTAAATATATCCGTGGCAAGCCTATCCACTCTTTTCATTCCATCATTTGAAATCATTCTCCCATTATTCTTTTTATCAATATATCCTGCGGATTCTAACTGTTGGAGTGCTTTTCTTATTATCGCACCTCCAGCATCCTTATGATGGTCCAAATTATAGCCAATTCTTTTTCTGCCACCATAATAGCTTTTTAAATCAGAAATCCCAATGGGGCCATGCAAGTAAACTTTTCTTACAAGCGAGGCACAGCGCGTATACCACCAATCTTTGTTTTGTGGCATTTTTTCTGCATGAGTCCCTGTTTTGACAAAATACGACCATTGTGGAGGATTTATTTTTTTATCTTTTTTTAGCTGTTCTGACAATCTCGATATCAAATCATCTGCAGGTACATCGAAAATTTTAGCCATATTTCTATTACAAATTTAATCCATTGATTTTCCCTTATAAATCATTATTCTTTGATTTTGTTTTGTTTTGTTTGATTCTTTTGGGGTTTATCCATTTACATAGTCTATACACCATATTTTGTTTTGATAATTTTTCTGTATGTGTGTCCACATATTTTACACGTTATCCTTAGGGCTTTGACCCTTGATTTCCCTATTCGTATTCTAGAACCTTTTCCTGGAACTATAAACCTTTTGCAATTTTTGCAAAAAAGCATTTTGTACTCAAAAGGCATTTTTAGCCTATATTTTGTGATAATTTTTTTGGCTATGCTGATATGATCATTTGTAAAATAATCCGGTGTGTGCAAAGCATTGTCTAATAAATCGCAAACTCTCTGTAAAGCTAATTGTTTTGTTTTGTTGTTCTTTTTCATATTGGAGTGTTTTTATTTATTTTATTTGACGCAGGATTAATATAATAACCTTAAATAATAAATAATTTTTATTTTTATTTAAATTAGTTGCTAAATTTGGTTATTGCAGATACAGCATTGGAAACTATGCCAATTGAAATACTTCAGCACCCATCTTTAAAAAAAATTAGAGATAGCGGAAAAAAACCTACCGAAATATTATTGGATAGAACTTTTCACCATTTTGCTATTGTATCAAGCGCTTTAATAGAAAATTACAAGAGGGGAAGGCCAGATATTCTGCACATCATCCTACTGAATGTTCTTGCCACACCATTATTTAAAAAAAATCTTGTGAAAGTTTTTGTTCATACTATAAACAATCAAGTAATAAAGATAGGGGACTATTTAAGAATTCCAAAATCCTATTCCAGGTTTGAAGGACTTGTGTTGGATCTGATTAAGAATAAAAAAATAGTTGCAAAAGATGGAACCCTGCTTTTAGAATTAAGCGATAATCTTAGTTTTTCTCACATGATTGAAAAAAAAATCAAGCCCGATGTTGTGATAGGTTTTTCAACCACGGGCATTTTCAAAAACTTTGATGGCGTTTGTAAAGAACTGTTTCAATTTAAAAACCCCTGTGTTGTTATTGGTGGGTTTCCAAGAGGGCATTTTTCAAAAGATATAGAATCATGTATTGATAACATGTACTCTATATCGGATCTTAGTTTGGAGGCACATGTTGTAGTTTCACGGTTATTGTATGAGTGGGAAAAAATAAATGATTTTTAATATAAAAATAAATAAAATGGGATTTTATCTAGATTTTCTTGCTGCAGAGATCAAAGCATAGACCAAACCAATGCCTAAACCTGTTGCTAATGGTACCCATACTCCCCATGCCTCCGGATTGAACGAAATTTGTAGTAAACTTGCCAACATAATTAAAATTTTTATCGACAAGCATGTATATAAGTTTTGTAATGCGCCATTATTTTAAAGCGACATAAATTCAACAAACTCTTTTACTTTTGGTTTGGCATATTCCATAATGCACATAACATTACGGATAGTTAATTGCGTCCATGCCAACTATAAACCATTTTACTTTAAATTACCCACAGGTTGAAGTTTACATATGAAAATGCAGAAGGAAATGCGAAAGTTTTGCCCCAAATGTAAAACCCATACTATTCAATCGGTTTCAATCTATAAAAAAGGTAAAGACAGAAAAGGCGCACAGGGTGCATTACGACACGCCGAAGACAAGAAAGGTTACGGCGGTCAAAAGTTCCCGGAGTTAAAGAGAACTGCAAAAACCACCAAAAAAATCACGCTAAGGTATGGCTGTAAAACCTGTCAGCGCAAATCAATGAGAGAAGGCAGACGAATCAGAAAGCTGGAAATACAAGCCTAATTATAGGCCATACAGAGGTGTAAGAGCATAATGAAAAAACACAACATAATGATACCAAAACCCCGCAGTAATTTTGTGAAAATAGAATGTGAAAGCTGCCAGGAAACCATGATTTTATACACATACAGTACAAAAACAATACAATGCAAATCATGCAACACAGATTTAGTTATAAATACCGGCGGCCATGCTAAAATACTAGGGAAAATTGTTGAAACCATGGACTAGAAATATAATATATTACTATTATGCTTCGTTTAGAAGTTTTTCTGCAGTTTTTAAATCATCCAGGGTATTTGCATTACAAGCTATTTCAGGACGGTTTAAAATTTTGTATTCCTCCTCCATTAAAGTAAGTTTTCCAGTGCTGCTGATACCCACATCAGTCTTTTTGAGGTCTATTATAGATATACCGGAATAACAATAATCTTTATTGCCAACCGTAAACCCGTATGATGATGGAAATATGCCGGTGTTTTTTACAAACCCCTTTTCCAAAACTATAGTTAGGCACGGTTTTTGTTGATTTAGGGCGGTCAATTGCGTTAGTATATCCAATGAGATTAAAGGAACATCTATCGGCAGAAACAGAATTCTTTCTATGTTGTAATGTTTTTTTTCGTTTTCCAGATCTTTAAAATATTTGATTATTTTCAGATAATCTTCGGAATATCCCCTGCCTGATGTTTCCATCAACGTGATCTTATCCCCGTAATTTAATTTTACGAATTCACTGGTTTTTTGGGTATTACAGCTAACCGCAGCAAATATCCTTTTGAATTTATTTGATTGTATTAATATGTTTATTAAATATTCTATCAGGGGCTTATTCTTTAGTTTTACCATGGGCTTTTCGATATTCAAACCCATGGTTTTTTTCAATCTCGTTCCTTTACCGCCGCACATCATAACACAGCAAATCATTGTTTTATGAATAACAAAGGTGTGTTGACGCTATTATTTTATCTGTTTGTCTAAAAAAATGAGTCTTTGATTTTAATCAATGCTTGATCATGTCTTATTAAAATACAAAAAACATCTTCTTCCCTTTTTGCCAAAGACTATCAGATAAAACAACGCTGTTGGACAAATTCCTTGTAAAATGGCGAATGCCCAATTGGTTTTTATTTAATTCACCAAGGTTTAGCAAACAGTGGTTTACACACATATGCGCAAACAATCCAAAGTAAAACGGATTATTTAAAAAATGTCAATCCATATTTTTGTTGCGACAAATAACTCTAAAAACAGACTCTTGCACATATTATACCTTCATCCAAGCGACATTTTATTACATATGTGTTATAATTTTGTTTGTATAATGTGATTATTATCAGATTTAAATCTAAAACACTTATAGTTATATTGTTTATTTTAAGTTAAAAAAGAAAAAAAATGGGGTTTTTATTTTTG
>JBKJYK010000153.1:0-9179 GCA_046715515.1 Candidatus Nitrosocosmicus sp. | reverse complement strand
TGGTAAGCCTGTCTTAAACCTGATGTATTTTAAGTGGATATGTCCTTGGATTTGACGAGAATAAAGAGATCATTGTTTTCCGTCGCTAGTTTTGAGTACGAAATAGGCTGGAAACCTTTGTTGTATTTTACAATGCCTTGAACCCTGGTTTTAATGTCAAAATCCAGTTTTCTTTTTTTGTTGCACTCCAGTAGCCACCTTTCTAGAATATCCGCAGAGGTTTGTTCTGATAGTTGTTTGATGTTTAGGAGGTATGGCCCTAGAATTCGCCAAAGGCAATATTTTCTGTGGTCTTCTATTGGTGTTTTTACCAATGTTTCAATCCAACTTATTCTTGAACCTTGCGAAATACTCCGGAGGCCTGGATTTGATACATTGAGCCTGGCCTTTTTCATTTGGGGTTTTTGTTTCTTTGTTTCAGACTTTAGGTTAAGTTCCTGTTGGATTAACCATGTCCTAAAGTCGTGAATTAGGGGTTCTGCATTAATTCTTCTTCCATTCCATTTTTGAAGTGTTTTGACTTTTGATTCCCCTCTGCTTTTACCATTTAAAAGACATTTTGAGTTATAGGTTTCTGGGATCCTTGTCAAGCATGTTTTGTATTTGGCCTGTGTTGTGGATCCGATTTTCCGCCGGTGAAATACTGCTTGGCAAATTGCATGAAAACTTCTGAAACATAATAGTGTGAGTATTTACCTTTATCGGCAAACAGATTGGGAAATTCATCTTTAGAGAAAACAAACTGCTGGTTATCTAAAACTGGAATCTGTAAGGGGAGGTAGATGTGATACCCATTACCGGTCCAAAAAACTGTTGGAAAGCCCGACATTATCGCCATTTTCCTAACTGTACTGTTCTTGGCTTTATCGAATCTGTTGACATTGTAATCAAAGTTTTCAAGGTCTAGGTCAATAAAGATAAAGTTTGGGGGCTGGACCAGCATTCCGTCCTTTTCAATTATTTCAGGATACGCATTGATGCGGCAGTCCCTATAATCGGATTGCTCGCACCTTCTTAATATTTCATCTTTTGTGGTAACAGTAAACTGTCCATTTGATTTAAAAGTCATCATTTTTCTTGGAAATTCTTCTAATGGGCTTTGAAAATGAGACATGATAAAATTAATGGATTCTTCAAAGTTTGTGAAGTGTGGAGTGTCTTGAGGCCTACTGCTATTGTCCTCTTCAACCTTATTTACATCTGTATTAGATGGTGTTGTTGTAGTAGATATTATGCATCTTTCACCTCTAAATTACTTTATGTGTTGTATTATAGCACTAGAGATAATAATATGTTTTTGATTTATATCATCTATGTGATATGTTATTTTTCCGTTTTTACGGATAATTATTGTTGTTATTATTGTTGTTATTTAAATCCTTTAAATTTGTTGAAAAGTCAAAAAAAGATCCGTTACTAATCTAAATGTGCGAGGTGATAAAAAGATATTTTAACTTGGTGTGGTGCCATAATCTGCTTTAGGGCAAATTGATCTGTCACGTTATATTGAATATCAAGTTGTTGATTTCCCAAAAAATACTTTTACGTGCGGTCGGTATAGATAGTATAATATTATTACATTTATGCCTATTTTGTACATCAATACTATTGACCCCAAAATTAATGGATTGTTGCTATTTGTGACAGGAGGATTTAAAAAAGTAATGGACCAAAAAGTTACTGAAGCTACTATGTTAAATACAGAAACTAATATGGTAATTGACCATGCCCATTCTCTTCCTTTTAACAATCCGTACAACATAATTATGGAAATTATGCCCAGAATCAAAAAAATCAAATCTCCACTAACTATGGATAATAGACCTGACACAAGGGTTAGAATGGCAATAAATGTTATACCTTTTGGCCTATTAGCTTTCCGAGTCAATATGCTCAAATAATTATATCGATAAATAAAGATTATTGTATGTTCTTTTTCTTGGCAAAAGGACGCCTTCGAATTAGCTTTCTTGTATTTCTTGCCTTTAGCGATCTGTGAATTATTCATATGGCTGGAGAACGATGTTTATTTATTTAGCATTTGGAGAATATCCGTTTTAAGTTGGTTTGGACTTTTCTCGGATCGCCAATTACCTTTAAAAAAATAATGACTTTTCGTTGATTCAGTTGATATGGCTTCAGTATAATTCGTATGTGTGTGTTATCGATCCTATGCCAAGTTCTTTTTAACCTTTCCAAGAAAAATTTTAATTTGAAAGCAGTTAGTTCCGTTCACGTCTGCAATTTCATGCAAGGCGCATATTTGTTGTTCTTCTCTGACGCTTTTAACTAATGGAAGTTGGGGAAGTTCACAACAAGATAATTATGTTATGGGGCCGAAAATATTTATTGTCTTTTAACTACTATTGATACTAAATTAATGATTTATTTGTCTTCTTGTTTTTTTCTTCAATAACATTACTAAATTTATGAAGCATATTGATAATGGAACGTTCTGCTGTCTTGATACTAAAAATAGGAAATATGATATCCATGTCTGTGTGTTTAAAGTTGTTTGGAGATAACTTCTGTAGCAAAATCATTTGCCGAGAGTGTCATTGCCTGTGAATCATGTATGCATAAAAAAGAGGATATGTCAGAGTGTGTTCTCAATCCAAAACTTGGAAAGATATTATGTGAATCCGTACATAGGTGGTGTTTGTTTATTGGTTTGCATGATAATTTAAACCAGATGAATTGAAATGTTACTTGACGGATATCTATGGTTAGGCTGGTAGGAGAAATATGGTTGTTATCACGCCCACCAGCTACTTGGTGGGATTAAAATCATAATATATTAGTGCAGTTCATTATGGTATTGTGAGGGCTTTTAATTGGCTCTAGGTGATGACACAAAAACTCTTTTTCTCCTAAGGCACGCCAAATCCAGTTGGAAAAACAATGATTATCTGCCTGATGATGATAGACCGCTCAATAAGCGTGGGCAAAAACAGGGACGGAAAATGGGAAAATTACTAAAGGAGTTGGATATTATTCCAGAGTATGTCGTAACCTCGACTGCTAAAAGAGCCATAGATACTTCAAACCTGATAGTGGAATCTTCTGGTTATCACGGAAGAATAGACCTGGACCCATCATTGTACCATCAAACATCAGCTGATCAATTCATCAAAACCCTGAATAGTGTGCCAGATATTTATACTAGGGTGCTATTGATTGGGCATAATCCTTCATTAGAGGTGCTTATAAAAAAACTAACAAATAGGGAGAAAATAATGAAAACCTGTTCTCTTGCACAAATCGATCTGCGGGTAAAAAGTTGGAAAGATATTGTTTGTGAAGGAGAAAATAGGATAATTGGGAGCCTGGTTAATATTTGGCATCCAAATCTAAAAGAAAAATAGTTATTGTTTTTGTATTGTTGAAAATTTGATGATAGATATGACAAACTTTATACCTTCTTTAAAACACATGCCATCAATCAACAAGGCTTTTTTGTTGTTCTCTTTTTAGTTATGATGCTGTATTATATGATGCCAAATATTGGACTATCACCCCACACCTCTTTCTTGTGATGCGGCTTTAGTAGAGGTAATTGCCAAATAATGTCAAGAATGATGTTACAGTATTTTGGGTGTGTGTGAGTAAGGTAGTTGACGGGACCAAGGGTTTTGGCAACAGACTGTGAGCAGGATCTTAATTGGATTCTGAACTGACTAAAACTGATTGGATTAACATAGTAGGGTGTTTTCAGGTTTAGGGAATTGGCCATTGTTAGTTCTCTTTAAAGCAAAAGCAATCAGTAAATTTTTAATACGGATGGGTTCAATCCCTATCCATATTAAAAGAAAAACGCCTTTTGCCAAACAAACATTTTATGACCTCGATTACTCTTCTATCTGTTTTAATTGTCATGGCACTAGTTGTTTCTCCAAAAGTGAATCTTTGCTGCGATTGGGTAATCAGTATGGACAAAACGATTTATCTTTATGTAATCAACTCCCACTATGAGGCCATTAACCAATTCATGGTATACCTTACCCTATATGGTAGAAATTTGTTCTGGATTTTAATGGTTGTCCTTTTATTCGCTTTTGGTGGGAGTGCCGGTAAAAAGACTGCATTTGTTTTATCTTTGGTGCTGCTGGCTTTGATACCTTTAGGAACCTTTGCAAAAGAGGCCATAGAAAGACCCAGGCCAACTATTCCTGACAGCAGTTTTTTGATTCCAGCAGATTCCGAGTTCTCCTTTCCATCTGGCCATGCCCTTATCGTATCTGCGGGGGCAGCGACGGTGTTATCATTATTCAGGGGCAGTGCAATAAAACTGTCAATATCTTTGGTATTGGCGCTGGAGGCTGCGTTGGTGTGTTTTTCCAGAGTGTATGTTGGGGGCCATTACCCTCTTGATGTGGTTGGGGGTTTACTGTTGGGGGTCGGAGTATCTTTTCTTTTCTTGTGGAAGGAAAAGAGACTGGAAACTATACAAAATGCAATGGGCAAGTGGTTCAAAAATCGTCTTAAGTATAATTGATATTTCAAAAGCTTGGTCGGCAATTGTGTGTGTTTGTACTGCAGTGGAAGATCATTTTCGCTTTTATCATAACATTGTGGATGCAGACAACAGATAGGTGAAAAAGATTTGCTTATGCAACAATACTCTGTCTGAAAATTGCAATAAATTATAGTGTAATCATTTATTTCTTTGTTTCTTTTTCCGAACTGCAATTAATTTGTCGACTCTAAAAACGACCTGTTGGATATCAACACATGATGATATGCTAAATGAATCTGGTGTTAGAAATACCGAATGAATAACTCATTCTATACCATAAATGATAATGAACAAAAGGACCTGCATCAAAAAATAATGGATAAAAATGTGTTCTGATGCCTTTTTGTATATTTGGTTATTGTCCTCCCATTATTTGACCCCTTATTTCACCATTTGGGTATTGTTCTGTGTGAACGTTTACGTAGGTGCTTCCATTTTTCATTGCAGAAGATAAATCGGAGATCTGTTTACCTTGCATTGGCCCCTCTAGATTAACTGCTGAAATCATGCCATCCGTATTTACATCGCTTTGTGGTGAATCAAATTGGAAGAGTGTAGAAACCACGGGTCCATTCTCTCCCTGACTTCCACTATGAATATGGCCACCTGTGACATCCTGTATGTCAGAGGCGTTAATAATAAAGTGAACACTGTCTCCCATTGGATGAAATACTGCAGATCCTGTTGCCTGTGTCTGTACGGGTGGTACCTCTTCTTGGCCCGTAAGCTTTGCATTAAATCCGTTTTGGGCAAAGGCAATGGAGGAGAAGTTTACTGCAACTGTTGCAGTTATCAATGACAAAGCCATAGTTAAAACTGCTATTGTCTTGTTTGTTATATTCATGTGTGATGTTAAGGAATATGGTATATAAACCGTGGTGACAATCTTTAAATTTGTTAAAAAACTTGGAATGAATGGACTTGCATCACTATTAATTAACTTGTTTTGATGCACTGATTTTTTTATTTGTTTCTTTGGTTATTTTGATAAGTTGATGTTGTTGTGGGGTCCTATGTCACGTACTATTGTCTTCAAGTCAACACAGGTGTGAGAACCCTGTCTATTATCGGGCTTGGTGCGTTAATAGCAAATTTGGGTATTGTCACAAACACTCGAATATGGCATTACGTGTCTTTAATCACTATTCCATGTGTATTGGAAATGAATAACTTGTATTGTTAAAGATGCCGACAACCTTGTTTTATTGGTTAAATTTGTACCTCGCCATTAATCAATCCCAATCCTCCTCCAAATCACCTAATGGGAAGCTGAATGCGCCCAAGCCGGAACCTAAAAGACCACCGCCCAAGGGACTTGACTCTTCGTCCATATCCTCCGTTTCACTGGCTGTTGATGTTGTATCTGCTGGTGTGTTCGAAGTAAGGGAACGGGTATTGATTTTTTCCTGACAGTGAACCATCTGGTCGCTCAATTCTTTGCAAATTGCAAATGCCTTGTCGGTGTTGCTGACTGTAGTGGTAAACATACTTGCAGTAAAGATTGATAGTATAATTGGTATCGCCAAAATGATATTCATACCATAACATATAATCCCTATAATATTAAAATCTATGATCACAGGAAAACTGAAATAATATATAATAAGTTTTTTCTACTAATGGGACTTTGGTGGTAAAGACTGATATTGCTAAATGTTAGCAGAGGTGATTATGTTCAAGCCATAAACTCTTCCTCTTTGGAGAGTTATCATATAAGAAAAACATGTCTTCATATTGATGAAGATAATCTAAGAAATCGTTACGATGTTTAATCTGATTATATAAATTTGATAAGTTGTTTTGGGTAGTCTCTCTAAAATAAGTAAATAAATCCGAATGTGATATACTATCATAAGCATTAGTATTAAGAACTCTATTAACATATTTTATACCAAGAACATTATCAAAGTGATCAATTGAATTTATACTACTGAATGCACTTTTATGATCTTTTAATTCCTCCAATATAGCATTACATACATTACACATTCTTTCCTTTTGGTCTCTTTCTCTTTTTTTGCGATCGTTACCTTATTACCTTAAAAATATCGCAATTGCTACATTGATAGCTATTATTCCAGCGGGTTTCTCGATCCACAAGTAACATCATCCCAAAATTTAGGATTATTAAAGAATAATTCGTATAATTCAGAAATTAAAGTAAAAGTATAATGTGATAAGTCCATCCAAACAATAATTATGATTTTATCCTTTGATGATAAAAATATATTGTTACAGATGATCATCTGACGACTTTTTACACTTCTTTTAAAAGCGAGTATATGACGGGAACTTGACAGATCTAATAAACAAAGTATGGGATGTCGTTTCGGACATAGACAATAACTCTGATTATTGGCTAATCATGGACATCTAAAATATCAATAAAAATGGTAACATTGTGGAAATGCAGATATCAGCCCCACCCAAACAACAATTTGGCTCATCAGATTATTGACTCAAACACTGAAAATAAATCTATAGTCGAAAATCAAACTCAAGGGCCAATCACGGACATTAAAACAATAACACTAAGCCAAGTTGATGCCAACAACAATGACAACAGCGACAACAACACCAGTAAAACCAAAATCAGTGTATTGTGGAACCTTGATATATCTAATGTGCCCATATTTGGAAAAGGGTTTGTAAAAGACAATATTGGTAAATCTGTAGATCAGGCGCTGGGCAAAATCGAAAAATCTCCCCAATGATTCAAATGCAAACTAATCCCAAAAAGAAAAAGAAGATTTCAGAAGTAATTGCAGTTGCCGGTTAGCTTGCGGAGAAGATGGATGTTGGATAATTTGATGATGGGTTATATTTCGACCTGGAACCGAGTAGTTTTAGGTAAACTTTTTAATCTAATATGTCAAAAAAGAAACCTATTTGATAGACATGCCTAATAATAGGCTATTGTTATTACGGTCGTATTACTACCATTAATTTCATCTGTTCCTCTTTTTTATATATATTTATTTAATCGGGAATAAGAAAAGCCCGATTGTTATAACATTATTGCCGAATTTAGTGAGAATTACAAAAGTAACGATGAAATACGTGTTTGTATTTATATAAGGAACTTGATATGCGGAGGAAAAATTTAAAATGAGTCAAAAATTATTTAATTCTTCATTATTATGTCCATTATGTAATAAACATACCCATATAATTACTGATCAGGAGTCAGGAGAATTAATTTGTGTGAATTGTGGGGGTGTAATATCAGACAAAGTGCAAGACACAAGGGCTGAGTGGAATGCATATGATCCGGCAGATACAAATTTAAAAACCCGAACAGGCTCACCAACATCACTGGCAAAGTTTGACAGGGGACTTTCTACTGTAATAGGGAAAGTCAACAGGGACGCGTCAGGCCAACAGATTGATACAACAATGAGAAATAAGGTAGATAGGTGGAGGACATGGGATATTAGAAGCCAAACCAACGACTCCACAAAAAGAAACCTACAAGCTGCCTTTATGCAACTTTACATGATAAAAGGTGCAATGGGTTTACCTGATTCAGTGGTTGAAAAGATAGCATACCTTTATAGGAAAATACAGGAGAAGGGGCTGGTAAAAGGCAGAACGATTAAAGGAGCAGTGGCAGTTGCTTCCTATATTGCGTGCAGGGAGATGGGAATACCAAGAACATTAAAGGAAATAGCCAGCATCTCTAACCTAAAAGAGCTGGAAATAGCCCGGGTATACAGAAAGGTCATGTTTGAGCTCGACCTCAAAATTCCGCAGGATGATCCAATGAAAAAATTGGTAAAAATAGCCAACAAGTGCGAAATTACAGAAAAAGCAAAAAGATATGCCATAAAAATAATGGCTGAAATTATCAGAAAGGGAATGTCCGCAGGAAAAAACCCAATGGGTTTAGCTGGTGCGGCTCTTTATGTATCATGTAAGAATAATGATGAAGATGTAACACAGCGTGAAATCGCAGAGGCTGCGGGAGTGACTGAGGTTACGATAAGGCATGATCTGGATAGAATAGAGAAAATGATTGAAATTGTGTAAAAAACACACACAAGATATGACGTAACCAAACTTAAGGATTATTATCTTGGTGACTATGTCACTCATAAAAATAATGCTATTTGAAAACTTTTTGTTTTGGTGAGAATCCGCATGAATTGTTTTGCATTGTTTTGATTTATGTTGTTTCTCTTTCTACTCCTATTCCTGCTTATCCTCTTCCTTCTTTTCTTCGTCTTGCCTTTTATTATTGGATTTATTATCTGTTAAAAAAATAAGCATAGGTAAAAGTAATGGATGGACTGTGCTTATTTTACTGTACATGTCTTTGTCAGAATAATGCTCGATTAGTTCCCTAAGGTAGGAAATCTTGTTGTCTATTGAGTTTGTTAAGTAAATCGCAAGCTTGCAGTAGGCAAATACCTCTTGTTTTTTTTCCTGAATCGCTGATCTGTTGCTTTATTATTTCAAGTTTTTCTGTTTCCTTCGCTATTGCGATTTTTAAGCCGCCATATCTTTTAAGTTCGTCTGTTAGTGATCTCCAGATTTCTCTTTCATCGGTTGTTGTGCCTTTATCCTGTTTGTTTTCTTTATCTTCATAGACAACATTCAAGGTAACGATGTTGTTTTTGTACTCGTGTGCCAGGTGGTTAATTCCAACGATATCCTGCTCACC
>JBKJYK010000152.1:0-6882 GCA_046715515.1 Candidatus Nitrosocosmicus sp. | reverse complement strand
TGTTTGTTGTCAGGATCATACTTCAGTATGCAAGCAAAGATTCATTTGTTACTTAAAAACCTTATTAAGGTTTGTAAATAAGATAAAATGTTAGATATGAAATTTAACAAATTTTTATCTATAAAATATACCAAATTAATGTCATCGCTTGCATGTATTGTTTTGGTTTTTGTATTTTTGATTTCCATGGCAGATATAAACAACATTCAGACTATTACTCAAAACGACTACGATTTACAGGAGATAAAAGATGGAGTATATGTTATTTCCGCAAGTGGATACAACGTCATGTTTTTGACGACTGGCGAAGGTGTTATAGTAGTTGATGCGCCACCAAGCATAGGTGACAGAATTTTCAAAGCCATATCAGGGGTCACAGACGAACCCGTAAAATACCTTATTTATAGTCATGCCCACAGGGACCATATTGGATCTGCACATCTCTTTCAACCTAATATAGAAATAATAGCAGAAAAGAATACTGCGGATATTCTGACAACAGCCAATGATCCTGAACGACCCATCCCAACAACAACATTTGTAGACAACACTACTCTTACATTTGGAAATAAAACATTGCAACTGACATACCCTGGACAGTACCATCAAAGAGGCAACATTTTCATATACAATCCAGAACAAAAAGTCTTGATGGCAGTTGATCAACTATCTCCAGGCGAGGTACCGTGGAAACACCTTGCTGGAACGCCAGAAGTACCTGCTTTGATGAGATCCTATGATCAAGCTTTAGGGTATGAATTTGATGTTTATGTGCCTGGACATGGTAAGGTGGGTACAAAGGAAGACATAAGTTTGCAGAAAGAATATGTAACTGACCTAAAAAACAACTCACAATTTGCTATAAATAACATTAACTTTACCCAGGTGACTGAAAATATCGATAAACAAAACAATGCTGCCGTTACAGAAGCATACTTTAATGCATTAACAAATACATGTGTAGATAAAACAGAAGAAAAATGGAAAGGTGGATTGCAAGGTATTGGGGTTTGGACAGATGAGCATTGCGAAAAAATGATTCAAAGTGTAAGAGTGGACTGACGCCATTAAATACCAAAAAAATACCACAACAAAATTTACAATGGAGTCTGATTAATTACATAAATGTGGAAATATCCTGATTTAACAGCGATTTAGGAATCAGACAAAAAAATAAAAGGGCCACTAAACAACAATGACAGAACCGAATTTGGTTTACCGCCAATTAAATAATTATAGTTAATTGAATCCATCTCCATTTTTGGTATTACCTTAGTATACCTTTGGGTTGGGTTAAAAAACAGGTCAAATTTGTTCACATATGACCGAACTTGCTCTTTATTTTAGTAACGGCTTAAGATACAATTAGCGGTAGTGATTCTCAAAATCCTAATAGTTGTAAAGATGGTGTTAGAATATGGGTTGATAGAAAACCTCTAGCATATGTTGTCCTATTTGCCTTTTATCTTTAACATTTTGTTACTCTCAATAGACAACATTGCTATCTAGATTTGCTGATTGTGCATGGAATACAGATTCAGAGTATTACCCGTCTGAGCTTTTAACTTCAAACTTGGACATTAGCAAGGCTTGGGACTAAATAGGTTGTTCGTTGCCCCGCCGTTGATAGCCTATACCGGATCAAATGAATCATTAGTTACATATGTTATACGGCCATTAGAACCGAGTACAAGGTCACGGTAGCGATTCTCCGAGTGAAAAATTTCTGCAGGATTGTCCTGAAGTGATGTCCCTTTCTCATTTAAGGTGATAACTCTATACTTTTTTTGATATTTTAGAATTAGTTTCATTAATATCTTTTGCGGTATTACGGAATTAATTAACAATATTTAATTATGCTGTAACTATTATCCAATATTATGAATATGAATATGAATATGAATATGAATATGAATATGAATATGAATATATACATTAAGCCCAAATTTTCATTTAATTCTAAAGACAAAACAATAGATTGCGCATTAGAATAAGCAGTCTGTAAATCTATAACCTGCAAAATAATTCTAGTAGAATCTTTTATCAGACAAACCATACACTATAAAACCAAAAGAAAATGTTGAAAAAGAAACTAGGCCCATAAGGACAATATCTAAATAATGCAAAATGCCATGTAAGAATTTCCTATAAATGCATTAAACAAACATTAATACGTTAAAATTAGATAAATAATAGGATAACTTTGCATATTAAGACGCTTGCTATGCTTGCCATTATCATGTTTGGAGTGTCCTTCATTTTCTCTTCTAATGTATTCCCCACTGGTGCCGACAACACGAAAAAATCAGAAAAGCCAACAACAACAACAACAACTCCCTCACAAAACCAGACTACATCAGATACTGAAAAAAAACTGAAAATAGCTTTTCTAACGGATGGATTATTTAGTGATGCAGGGTGGGGGGCATTTGGATACAATGCAGCACAGGCATTACAGGGAAAATATTCCTATATGGTCGATCTTAAAGAAAACGTGCCCATTCCAAAGATAGAGGAAACATTAAGAGATTATGCCAAAGCCGGTTATGACCTGATAATATCTCATGGCTTTGAGTGGGGAGAGCCCGCAGTTAAGGTGGGTAAAGATTATCCCGAAGCAAAGTTTGTAATTTTTACGGGACTTGTTAACTCTAGTAATGTGGCTTCAATCTATCCGATGCAACAAGAAGGAACATATGTATTAGGAGCACTTGCAGCAACTATGTCAAAAACGGGCGTAATAGGTTTTGTGGGCGGAGAAAGGTATCCTAACCTGATTAATATTTATGAAGGGTATAGACAAGGCGCAGAGAATGTTAATTCTGACGTAAAGGTACTCGTCACTTTCTTGGATGATTGGGATAACTCCACTAAAGGAAAAAAAGCAGCCATCTCTCAAATAGACAGGGGTGCGGACTTTTTATTACATGTGGCTGATACCTCTGGCCAAGGTGTTATTGAAGCTGCTAAAGAAAGAGGAATATACGCCTTTGGTGCAATATCTGACCAGAATAAGTTAGCTCCTAATACTGTACTAACCTCCTTTGTATTGGATGCCACAAAGGCATTTGATCAAGTTGTCAAATTGGTTAAAACCGGTAATTTCAGTGGGCAAATATTTAAGCCAGGCCTAGAATCAGAAAAGGGCGCCTCAGGGGACGAGATCGTGTATATAGCACCATTCCATAACCTTGAACACACTGTTCCAGAAAACGTCAAGTTATGGCTTGAGCAGTTAAAAGAAGATATTATCAACGGCAAAATCAAAGTACCTGAAAGATATTCCAATAACAATGGAACCTATCTTGCCAATGGCACAGGTTAAAAAATTTTGGCGAATACCTATTCTTTAATCCTTACAAAAGTATTGAAGGAGCAGTGAAGCAAATTGGGAAGGCGTTTTCTATTTGTCAGAAGAAAAGAAATAACCATTGTTTCAATAATGCTGTTAATTGCCGGATCTTATTCTTTATTGTTCTTCCAACAAAATATTGCAGAACAGAATATTAGAGACAGCATTTTTCTAGCTCATAGGAACAATCAGATAGAGATTACAAAGGGTCTTTCAGAGCATGTTAGTTCAGATCTTCGATTGGTAACATCTATTCTTCAGGGATTGTCAGATTCTGTTTATTTACAGCAGGGAGAATTGTATGGCGATAGAGTTGGAACTCTAATAGGAGAGCGATTTAATCAAATTAACAACATTAGCAAAATCGATGGGCTTTTTATTGCCGATAAAAATAACGTAATAACGCATAATAAAGTATCGGAAGGGCAAAGGAGTTTTGTCAACATAGATATTTCACTTAGAGATTATGTGAATGAAACAAAGAATACTTTAAATCCCGTATTTTCAAATGGTTTTAAAGGAATTGATGGCACTCATAAAATAGCGTTAACTTTTCCAATACTAAATAGGGACAATGGGGAATACCTTGGAATGGTCGGAGTGGAAATACCGTCTGTTGGTTTCTTTGCACGATATGGAAATGTGTATGACATCGATTCAGAGTTTTTGGTAGCCTATGATAGAAATTCAAATTATATATCCACACCCAGAACAAACTTTTTAGGTATGAGCATATTTAGTGATGAGGTTCAACGCTTTTTCAATTTTAACGATATCCAAAACAAATATTATCAAAATGTTTTTGATGGACTACTATTCGGCGGTTATGCCATATATGATTTTGGAGATGGAGAGAGATTAAATACCGGGTATCCTGTTTCTGTTGACGGAACATCCAAATATTTTGTTTTCATAATTGCACCTACCGCATCGGTTTACTCTGATATTGATGGGACTTTATCTGCGGAAAGATCAAAGTTTATTTTGTTGATTGCGGGAATTACTGCTGCAATTGTAATTTTGATTCTGTTTTTAGTAAAACTAAATAGTATATTGAATGAACAAATTAAAAGACGAACAAAAGATTTAGAGGAATCAAACAAACGCCTTAAAATAGCTAATGAGCAACTTAACATCCATGACAGAATGCAAAAAGAATTCATAAATATGACGGCCCATGAATTGAGAACACCAATACAGCCAATACTTGTCTTGACGCAATACATTAGAAACAAAACGGGAGATAAAGAGCAAATCGAAATACTTGATATCATAATTAAAAACACAAAGAGATTAAAAAATTTGGCTGAAGAGATTTTAGACATCACACGGATAGAAAGGGGTGCTCTAAGCCTAAACAAAGAAACGTTTTCTCTTAATGATCTAATAATTGACATTATTAAAGAATTGCAGAAAATTATGGATAACAGCAAGAAAATAATGTTTGATCATGATATTCACACTGGTGATTCAGTTTTAGTATATTCAGATAAAAATAGAATAAGGCAAGTATTGTATAATTTAATTGGTAATTCTATTAAATTCATTCCTAAGGAGGGAATAATATCACTGAGGATCAAAAAGACGCAAAGTGGTGATGGTAATGACAAAGAAATTGCTGTTGTTAGCATAAAAGATACAGGCATAGGCATAGATGCGGCAATAATGCCAAAACTATTCACAAAATTCGTATCAAAATCCTTCCAGGGAACTGGATTGGGATTGTATATATCCAAAAATATAGTTGAATCTCATGGTGGGAACATATGGGCCGAAAACAACAAAGACGGAAAAGGTGCCACATTCTATTTCACATTGACATTAACCAAATGATTATAGTATTGTGCATTATTGCCAATTTTCTATGCCTATCGTTTTCACTTTATTCATTAGGTGTGTAATGGCAACTAAATAAAAAAATCCTTGTGGCTATCCCCATATTTTCTACCGGGCCCGCTTCAGTACAGTTTCTTTTAAATGGATTCCAAGAGCTCTTTTTCCTTTCACTCAATACGGATATCAGGTACAGATACCTTCTTGAATAGGTGTGGGGATGTTGTTTTGCTATCTGGATAATCCCCTAACTTTGGCTTAAAATCCGGATTGCGCATTGGTGATGGAAAATGATCTATGGCCAAGGTTAAATAGTGCTATTGAGGCCTACAAATAGATAAAACAAAGGTGGAAAAAGCATCCGTTGAGCATTGGTTGATTTTAATATAAGCAATATCGTAGGGGATCTCCAAATGCTAATAAAGCAACCAAGTGTCTCGGCAAGGACCACTGGCCTAATGAATACATCTAATTTTGTTATGCAAATTATGGATAAGGCTGGTATCCATGCCGAATTACTGTACTTGGGAGGGATTGGAGTTGTGGAAAAAGGGCAACTTGAAACAAATAAAGCACTGGAGTAAAAAAAAACTTCTACCGGCCAATTCAAAACCACCCAACCGCATTTGGAGTTCCCACCAATAGTCTATGGTGAGGCAAAGTCAAAATCAAACCTGCATGACAAAACGATACTTTTCTACAATCACTATGATGTTCAGCCAGAAGATCCTTCCGAGTTATGGAAAGATGATCCCTTTAGTGGAAGAGTGGAAGGAAACGGTATTTATGGCAGGGGTGCTTCGGATGACAAGGGCGATCTTATCACCAGAATCAAGGCAGTTGAATACTTTTTGCAGGTAACAAATGGGGACCTGCCATGCAACGTAAAGTTCATTGTAGAGGGTGAAGAGGAGATAGGTAGCCTACATCTAAGGGACTATCTTCTGCAATACAAGGACAAGCTCAAATGTGACGTTGTAATATGGGAAAGCGGGTATATTGACTCCAAGAGCAGATCGGTTGTCTCGCTGGGCCAAAAAGTATTCTTTGTGTGGAGTTAAATGTAAATGGTCCCTCCCATGACATACACTCGAGTCATGCTGTTTTGGTCGACAATCCCGCAATAACCATTTCAAAAATAATATGTAGCATGGTAAGCCAGAGAACAGAAAAAGTTCTGATAGAGGATTGGTACAGGGAAGTAAAAGGTTATTCCAGCAAAGAGCTGATGGCTTTCGCCCAGGAGGAGTTTGACGAAGAGGACTTTAAGATAAAAATAGGCATCAAGAATTTTGCCAACAACAAGACCGGAATTTACGCAAAGAGATCGCATGTGGGGGACCCTACCTGCAATGTTTCGGGTTTGATATCCGGCTATGGGGGGGGGGGCCAGGGTTAAGACAATAATCCCATCAACAGCAACAGCAAAAATTGACTTTCGACTTGTCCCGGAAATGGACCCCAATATTCAATTTCAAAGACTTCAAAATCACATTGCAAAGAAAATTGAAATGGAAAAAGAAGGGGAACCTGCAAATGGAAAAAAAGTTGAGGCAAAGTTTCTGAATGGGGAGCCTGGATACATGACCCCACTTGACAATCCCTTTGTGACACCAGTTGTACAAGCGGCAAAGGAGGCATTCAACAGCTCTACCATGTTCGTATCCGGAGCAGGAACAGGTCCAATGTACTACTTT
>JBKJYK010000151.1:0-3514 GCA_046715515.1 Candidatus Nitrosocosmicus sp. | reverse complement strand
GGGCATTACCATATTCTTTTGGAAGGAATCTTTTAAAATCATTTAGGAAATTTCTCTGAAATACCACATCATTTACATAATGTGTATCTTTCTTTCTTGCCCAGGAATAGATGAGTTCCTCTTGATCCCTGTTTAACAAAAAAGTTTCCCCATTTATCTTACAATTTAGCCCTTTCAATTGATAATCGGGTGGAAAACAGACTCCATTATGGATAAGGGTACTCCATTTAACCTTATTATTGTCATGATTTATTGAAGTTAATCTTTCACCAGATGTAACTGAAATCGATGATGATGGTGATGGAGAGGAATAAGACATTTATTGTAAAAATTAGTAATATGAATATATAAAACTATTCTGAATGGTTTTCCGAAGTAAATTTGAACCTTTTCCAAAAAAGATAAAATACCAAAATGAAGATAAACTTTTTTATGGATTGAATTAAAACAAATAAAAAGCCTTGGACTATAACATACCAACAAAAATAGGTGGAATTGAATTGAAAAATCCAATTATTGTAGCATCGGGGATTTTGGGTTTATCTCAAAGCATCTTTAACAGGCTACATCAATTGGGTGCTGGTGCTATAGTTAGTAAATCAATTAGTCTTTTTCCTAGAGAAGGTTATAGAAACCCGACTATTGTATCAATTAAAGATAACAGTTACATAAATGCAGTAGGGTTAGCAAATCCTGGATTGGCATCCTTCGCAAGTGAAATTTCTGATAATTACGCTCCGTTGATTGTAAGCATAGTGGGCTCAACTACCCGGGATTTTACCGAGATAGTAAACAAGTTAAAAAACCTGAAAATTTTGGGGTTTGAATTAAACCTGTCATGTCCCCACGTCGATAAAATGGGATTGGAGATAGGTGATGATCCAAAAGCAGTTTATGATATTGTTAAAAACATAAAAAATAATTCAAGCAAACCATTATTCGTAAAGGTGGGAATAGGAAATTCCAATATCATTAAAACTGCCAAGGTAGCAGAAGAAGCCGGTGCCAATTGTATAACAGCAATAAACACCATACGTGCAATGAAAATTGATATAGAATCAGGTTTTCCAATTCTAGAAAACAAGATAGGGGGTTTGTCTGGCGCGTCAATAAAGCCTATAGGTGTTAGATGCGTGTACGAGTTGAAAAAAAACATAGGCATCCCAATTATTGGCTGTGGGGGCATCCTTTCCCATGAAGACGTGGTTGAATATTTAATGGCAGGTGCATCCGCAGTACAGATAGGGAGCATTTTGGGATTTAAAGGGTTGAATTCTTTTAATGCGATTTTAAAGGGTTTAGACAAATACCTTAAAATAAAAAGATATAGCAATATTGAGGATCTTGTTGGAATTGCCCATAGATATTAATTTCACAGATTTGTGACAATTGAATCAAAATCACAGTAACCCCTAAAATGAGAAAATTGCTCCTAAAGGACAAATTGGGCAATTAGCCAAATCCTGCCAGTTCTTAATGGTTTGGATACCGGGACAAAAGAACCTGCTTTGGGTATCATGATTTCCGGAGAGAAACCATGCCTCAATTACCATCAGAAAACATGACTATGGTCCATCTAAACTATTCGATAAAAAAAAGGCTACAAGAGTGGTATTAGAGGGCAATATGGAGATTATTTTCGCCTCAAAGAAATATACAAAAACATATTTTTCGTAGGCGGATGCACACTATTAAAAATTATGATATAAAGAATCAATGATAATTGGCTTAAAGACCAGGCAATAAATTTTTTTTGTTGATTAAATTACCATAATATGGCAGAGACAATAAAATCTAAAAGATACTGATTTCAATGGAGGGTTGTTCCTTTGGGAAAAAGGGTATCCATAGATATACAAAGTGGTATTCTTTTGGAGAGTAAAGATAATTTTAATATTGTGTAATCATATAGCCCGAAGTGTATGGTGAAATAAATTTCTTACATTGTAGTTGATAGAAAATTGCTATTCTTGATTGCCTAAATGGTCATATGAAAGGCGTAAAGGAACATGGTCTGGTTTTGCATTAATGACAAGACAGTATGTTATGTTGGAACAATATTTGATAACGGACAATTGAAAATCCTGCTTGAATTTGCTTTTAGTCTCAGGGACAAATCAAGAGTTTTACAAAAATACAACTTAGAATAACACATATGGTAAAATTTTCCTTTTTACACTAAAGAATATGCCATATAAAACAGACTTATTTGGAATTTGAATCCTTTGAAAGAGGGTTTTGTTGGTCTACAATTTACATATTAAGCCTAATCTGACTACTCAATAACCTGAAAGAAGGTTATTACCCTCAAGCATTTAACCAGAAAACAAAACAAGTATAGATTTTATTGGGATTTGGCTGTCAAATGTATTTTGAGGAGAGCCTTATTATTCATAAGGCAAGAAAATCCATCTTTTTTAAGGTGCTTTTCGACTAATATTTACAATTATATACTTTAATTATTATTTTAGATATTACAAACCAAACGGCGGTCAATTAAAATAGCATAACACCGTAAATAAATGAAGATAATGTAAACTTATAGATATCGTATAGGATATAAAATGCTATTGACTAGTTAAGTAAGCAAAGACGCAAAATAGCTAAAGAATAAATATTAGAGTTAAAATAGTTATATATGAGCGATACCGAAAGTATTGATTCAAGTTCACTTTTAAATAAACCTGTCGAATCAATTGTAAAAACCGATATAGTAATTTTTGAAAGTGACAGACCAGTTGACGAAGCAATAAAAACATTGCAACAAAAAAACTGTAGAAGTGTTTTGGTTTCTCATAACAGGGAAATAATAGGAATTGTTACTAAATCTGATATTTTATTTAAGGTTATGTCTGAAGGAAGAAACCCATCCAAGATAAAACTTCGAGAGATAATGACTACCCCCATTATTGCTGTTAACCCAAAAGCATCAATTCAGGATGCTATCAACATTATGAATAAGAATAATATTCGACAAATAATCATTAGCAGCAATTCTAATGTTATTGGAGTTTTAAGCAGAGAAACCATTTATGATAAAATTCATCTAATAAATACGAATGTTACATCCAACTTAATAAGTGGAGGTCCTGTATGCATAATAAATCCAAAATCAATTGCTTTAACCAAAACCCACGAAGATACCCATATACTATCTTGTCCTTATTGTTCATCCCCTTTTGATACAAAAGAATCATTATCAAAACATATTGATAGATTGCATTTGGGATCAGGTGCTTTAGAAGGGGATAGGAGACGGCTTTATGAATAGAATATATAATGCATGTATTTTAGTTCAATTGCTTAAATAAATCAGAGCTGAGCTTGCCGGGGTAGCTCAGCCTGGTCAGAGCGTTCGACTCATAATCGAAAGGTCGCGGGCTCAAATCCCGCCTCCGTCATTTTGTTCTGAAAAGGATCAAAACAAATGATTTTGTTCCCATTTATATGCACTATTGTCCATTCCAATAATAGAACAATTAGAACGCAAAAAAAAGTAGTGTAAGACTGATAT
>JBKJYK010000150.1:0-2876 GCA_046715515.1 Candidatus Nitrosocosmicus sp. | reverse complement strand
TCCCCTTGCCATGTCGTTGACTGTTTGGGGTGACAAAGTGTAGTCCAACTTTGGATTTCCATTATATGATATAGCTACATTGCCGTTAGGTTCATCCCTGGTCATAATTCCTGCCATTGTGTATCTGTTGAACTCCATCATCATTCTCTTGTGATCCGCGGCAAATGTTGGGATTGCAATGGCCATTTGAAAAATAGGCAAAAATATGCTTTCTATGAGAAACCCGCCTTTTTGCACCTTGTTAGTTACACCAAACTGGTGACATGTGTATGACATTGGTATCCCCCTATTCCCGTAGATGTTTTCATGGAAATGGCCCATGACAAAAGGTGCGGGATGAAGTGCCACCCCCTTTCCGACATTATCTCAGCCAATTACTGATTTTTGCAACAGGTTTGATGATGCAATAGCGCCAGAGGAAACGATTATGACCTTTGAGTTGACGCGCAGTCTTTGTTTTTCGTTACCATCAATATCTATAAAAATTGCATCTACCCCGGTCGCTATCCCATTATTATGGGTGATTCTCTCTGCCTGACAGTTGCAGTATACGTTGTAGTCTAGTTTATCGTTGTTAAGGGCATCATGAATGTAGGTGACCAGCATACTTTGCTTTGTATCGTAATGACAACCCGTGTGGCAAAATCCGCATTTTACACATGAATGAAGATTCGGATCGGAAAAAGACTGACCGCAGTTTCTTTCGTTTTCCCAGTGCTTGATATCCGCTCCGTTTATTCTGTATGCTTTGCACGCATCCCTAAGTTTTTTGGCATTTGTGTTTAGCTCCTCTTCGGTGACTTTTGTGACATTAATTCTTTTTGATACTTCATTGTTGGCTTCATCCCACTCGTCCTTTGAAATCAGGACGCCGCTTTCAATCCATTGGCTGATCACAATTTCTGGAATCCTAAAGCAAACAGCGTCATTGATGACCGTAGAGCCACCAAGACAGCAACCCTGGGCTACTGCAATTCTTAAACTTGAGGTGAAGTTTGCACCTGCATTTTTCCACAGTAGTGGAACCATATCGGCCTCTCTCTGATTCATCGATTCCCCATCATGGTATCCTCCTTTCTCAAGCAAAACTACGGATTTGCCTTCCTCTGCTAGTTTGGTGGCCAAAACGGCTCCAGCTGCGCCTGACCCTATAACACAAACATCGCTATTGATAACAATGTCCTGTGTAATCACTTTGTACCTTTCAGTACGCTTCTCAAAGATATCGGTACCGTAAATACAGTTATTGGGCATTTTGACGTTGTCCCCTCTCCCATCTCAATTCATGACTGTGGCCTGGTTCCCTCCATGGATATTTTGGAACCTGGGGGCCATCATATCCTGTGACCTTCCACATATACTCTGTTGTGTAAAGGGACCATGCGTTTATGGAGCGGCCCAATAGGCTTAGTATTCTTGCTATGTCGCCTATCTGAAACTCACTGACATCAGAGAGCCTTCCAAATGCCGCAATTACCCTTTGGTTGTTTGATACATAGGGATCCGGTATTGATTGTTGTTGTTGTTGTTGTTTTTCAAGGGAGTTTAATGTTATCTCAAAATATAAGTTCTTGCTGTCGGAAACGTCAACCCCCCTTCTGGTTTGAGTCCGGTGGATAATCTGGCCAGAGGGGTTTCTTACCATTAAATAGATGTCGGGGTTGCCCTCAAACCATCCTTCTTGAATCCTTTTTTTTTCAAAAGGAATTTCAAAAGTTCCATCATTGTTTACCCATTTGCTATCAATCAAATCATCATTGTGATCCTCAAACCAGTTCTGATCGCTATCCATTGCCTCAACCTTTGCATTTCTCAGGGGATTTCCTTGCGAATCCTTTATTTTTCCCTTAATTATGTATGAGGTGTTAGTATTAGCCATAACTGCTTTGGGTGATGTATCGTTATTAAGTATTTATTGATATTGGATGTTATTTCCCATAAACCCCTTTAGATTATAACCGATATTTTTTTTACCTTCAATCCCATATCTGCTTACAATACGGTATCATTTGGATATTTTTTTGGTTGTAAAAATGCAGTTATGTATTGTCTACTTTTATAAAAGCATATGATATTTAATTTAACCCTTTTCTCTTTGTTGTATTCTTATTCTGACTGAAATTGGGTTTTGGAATTGATGTACTTTATAAAATAACAGATTACTAAAAGTTAGTTTTAATCTTTGTCCTTTTCCGTGAGAATATCGCTTAAGGGTTTTGGGAAAAGGACCATGTTGGTATTTTTTGCCTTGTATCCGTATTTGTCTTGAGGTATGTAAACGCTACTTAAAAAAGGAGGAGGGAAAGGAGAGTGGTGTACCACCTTTCCGCTTTATCGAGCAAATATGCTATATAGAAGATAAAATCTATCTTTATGCCTTTTATATAGAAAGTAGTTAATCCTTATCATTAAAAAAACAGACTAGGTAATTACATTATAGGATTCCATATGGCTACCATGTTGCGCCCATGGCGATACGGTGATATGCATATATATATGACCTGTCCACCCATTTTTTTTCTTGTGACCTTGGCAACATTGGATAGTCATTTTATGAAAAGGGTTGCAATCTTTGAGAAAATGGAAATAAATGCACTGTCTATTTCTGATCTGGATTTTGTGCCAAACTTTAACGGTGCGTCTTTTGTGAACGGAATGTATTCCCACTTCCACAGGTCATGATTGTTGTCACTCCCAGACATCGCATGATTGGACGTATTTATAAAAACAATGGGATTGAAAAATTTTTTAGACATGTATCTTATTTCCCTAGGTGGTGCTATCTTGGGGTCGTGATGGATAGTGTCATATTCTAAGTCATATTTATCCGAATAGATGTTCTCAAAGATAAAGTAGTTCTTGTCATTATCTTTAAG
>JBKJYK010000149.1:0-4796 GCA_046715515.1 Candidatus Nitrosocosmicus sp. | reverse complement strand
GCCAAAGGCGACCTGGTTTGCAAATTTGCAATTAAGGAAAAAAAAGAAGGGCATCTCTGAGATTGTCACGGCATCAAAAAAACAATTTTTCACCTTCAAATCAAAAACACATCCCATATAATGTATTTGTATAATTTGTAAACTGTCATATTTATAAATTGCAAAATTAAAAATCATTTAGTAAATTGATTATGATGTCTTTTTGTCACAAAGGAGGTCATTGGTAAAATTGAGGTTAAGGGTTTTAGGAGTGGGTTCCAGTATGAATAAGGACTCATTTAGTACAGAAACATTAAAAATCGTTTTGGAAATGGTAAATCAAAACAATGCCGATGCAAAACTATTGAATTTAAACGATACGCCATTACCAATTTATAATCATAAGGAAAGCATAGAGATGATTAACGTTAATCAGGCAGTGGATATGGTAAACTGGGCCGATGCAATTATCCTTGCAACTCCCGACTATCACGGATCAATGTCTGGGTCTTTAAAGAATTTCCTTGATTATTTCTGGTCCGAATTTGCTGGAAAGACTTTTGGGTATATCTGTGCATCTCATGAAAAGGGATTGACTGCAATGGATCAAATGAGGACAGTGATTCGTCAATGCTACGGTTGGAGTTTACCATATGGAATCTCCATCAATTCCAGTCAAGACTTTAATGAAAAGCGAAAGATAATCAATGAAAGGCTATTGGAGAGACTGAACTATTTTGCCCGGGATTTGGTGGTGTATGGGGGCTTGATACATGAGCAATTTAAAAAAGATTTGGAATCCACCATAAACAATTCTTACGCTGTGCGTTATCGATAATATAGCATCCGGAGTTAATATGAAAATTCAAATAGCAGGCACGGTATCAAAAAAAAATTAACAGAGCAGCATTGCAAGATTAGGCGCATAATGATTTATTTCCATTTCTTTAATCTACATAGTTGAATATGGATTAATCATTTATACTTTATGAGAGTCCAGTATAATGTGTCAATACTACCCTTTAAAAACAAAGTTCCAAAGATAAACCCCGATTGTTTTATAGCCCATAATTCCACCATCATCGGCGATGTAGAAATAGATGCCCAATCATCCATCTGGTTTGGAACTGTCATCAGGGGAGACGTATTTAACATAAGAATTGGATGTAAAACCAATATACAGGATAACAGCGTTGTTCATGTAACCTCCAATAGATATCCAACCCTTATTGGTAACCAGGTAACCATTGGTCATTCAGTTACGCTTCATGGATGTACGATTGATGACAATGTTTTAGTTGGCATTGGATCAGTCATAATGGACAAAACCGTAATTGGGGAATGGTCAATAATAGCAGCAGGCTCCGTAGTGAAACCTGGAACAAAAATTCCCTCAGGAAAACTTTGGGGTGGACTGCCAGCAAAAGAAATACGCAACATAGATGAAAAGGAAATAGAATGGATTAAAGAACTATCTAGCAATTACATTGAATTATCAAAAGAATACATATCATCTGATAATCGTTAATTTTTTTATTATCTATCTACAAAAATAAAATTTATTGATTAAAATATTGATAACAGGCAAATTAAAAACTATTGCTATCTCCACTTTCTATAATAAAACACTATTTCTGCTACTGCTATCCCGCTCTCTTGATTATATGATACCCAAACTCAGTCTTGACGGGCTCAGAGGTCACTTCACCTTTATTGAGCTTGAACGCTGCTTCTTCAAATGGTTTTACCATCATACCCCTACCAAACAATCCTAAATCTCCACCCTTTTTTGCGCTGCCTCTATCAATGGAAAGTTCTTTTGCGAGATTTGTAAAACTTTCACCCTTCTTTAATCGCTCCAATACTAAAATAGCTTCACTTTGTTTTTTGACAAGAATGTGGGAACATTTTATTTTGTCAGCCACCATTTAAATCACTAATGATTATTACTGATTATATGAAGATATAAATAATGCGTTATTTATCTTAATCCCATAATTTAATCATGACTAAAAGTAATTTAATATCTAATGGAACTTTATCTATATCTTTTGTCAATTCTCCCTTATTGAATTGATCCTATCTTCCAATGTTTCTGTTTTATCAAATCGCTCATCTATACGGATTGTTGAAATTATTCGTTTAACTCCAGTTTCCTTCATAGCAGTATGTGCTATCTCGACTGACTTTAATACATCCTGAATGTTATTGGCCTCTATTTCCGTCCCCATTGCAGTCAAGTTTACTTTAACCTCCTTAAGTTTTTTTATGGCATTAAAAGCTAATGATATTTCCCTACTAAAACTTGTTTGCAATGCATCGTCATTTGGATAATTTTTCCCTATTGGAATAACACTAATCTCTGCAACTACTTTATGGTTTTCTATGGTCATACTCATCAATACGGCACATGATTATGTAAATTTTGGTTTTTGTTGGATAGCATGTCTTATGATAATGTATGTATCCACGATGCTTTATTGTATTGTAAATTATGCATAACAACATGGAAACAGCAGATTCAAATGATAACTGATTCACTTCTCAATTAAAAGCCAAGTCAAGGATGCATAATTACACAAAAAAAAATAATTACTTTTTTCCCGGACATGATTTTTTGGCAGCATTGAAACAATACCGGCTCAAGATAACCCGTTATATGAGAATGTTTTCCGATAAGACAGTCTATAAGGGTTTTTCTAGATACCAAATCATCACTATCGCCATCATTTTTTTCTCCGAACTACCTCTTTGATTTATAACGGGATAATAAATGCCTTGAATCACCAATATAATCAGTTATTCAACCTTCATTGTATCCATCTATCAACAGTTCGATATTCAGATTATTTGAGTTTGGCCAGAATGCATAATTGGCGAAAATAAGACCAAGGTAATGCATCACATATGCAACATATTTAGTTTTTATCCCCATTTTTTGAATTTGGTACCAGATACCGGTTTGGAGATATATGTGGAAGATTTATGTGTGCATTAAAAGATAAAAGCATCTTTCAATTTTTTTCTTTAAATCGCAAAGATGGATAATTAAACCACTCTTTAAGCATTTATATTTTTTGTCAGCTAAAAACTTAAAGTTATGATTATAAGACTAGAGCAAACATTTATTGAGACAGTATCGCAATTAAACTCAAACTTTTCAGAAGGTGAAAGACATACATTAGCCGCAAGCATGGATTCAAAATATAATGATATACGATCAGCCATAAAACATCAAGAAGACAAAAAATCCGACCAGGAGCTAAAAATAATTGAATTAGGAAACATCGGCTCAAGGTTCTTTAGTCTGAGTCTATATTACAATGGAGATTCAGAGAATGACGACATACCCCTGTCGATAACTCAGTTATTACCAACTATTTCACCTGTTCGCATAGATATAATGAGTAGGTTGCAAAATCAGCAGCTAAATGGCAAAGATCCAAGCTATTTGAAAGCTGGCCAAGTTTATGATGATGGCGACACTCATTCCAGGTACGTTGACGAAATAATAGAAGAAGATGAAGGAATGAGACCACCAAGCTAAAAATAAAGAAATAATAATTCATTTCTTGGAAAAAAATACAGTCACTGAATTAATTTTTGCCAAAGATAAGAATGCCCTTTTTTACCAAGTGTGATAGAGGTCTTTTTTCTGCCATAAAATATCATATATGTCTATCCACAATCTTGAGAATTAATTTGAGTTAGCAGTGATAAAACATGTTGTTTAGTTATTGAAATGTTTTTTCTTTCCTTCCCTCTTCGTTGTTAGTTTGCATAACTGAACATATGGTAGCTTTATCATACAAACTCTCTTTTATGGGCATTATTTTATAATTTTTGTATGGAGTTACCTAGTGGAAAAGTAGCAGGCATTTTTTATTTTATGTTGCCTTTGATGGTGTCTGCTTTTACTTACTTTTGGAATAGTGCAAATTATCCACTTGGTCCATCAAATGATGAGGGCATCTATATTAGAAGGGCAATGCATGTTCTATCAGGTTTTGGCCCTCAAGAATCACTTTTATATGATCATCCTTATTTTTCTCAAATCTTTATGGCAGGAGTGTTTTCCATAATTAACTATCCCCACATTCTAAATCCAACTGTTGATAGTGTTGAGTCTATTAAAATGATTTTTTTTGTGCCGCGAACAATCATGGCAACAATTGCATTAGTGGATACCGCCCTTGTATACCTGATATCTAAATATTGGTACACGAGCAGAACAATTGCCATTACTGCATCAACCCTTTTTGCAGTAATGCCATTTGCAGATCCCATTAGGAGGGTATTGTTAGAATCCATTCAACTGCCGTTTTTTCTTTCATCAATACTGTTTGCAATATGCGCCACAAAAAAAATAAACACAACCAATTCAAACGGCATTAGTGCTAGGCAAATTTTATTTGTTGTACTTTCCGGAACTTTTCTTGGCCTGGCCATCTTTACAAAAATTCCCATATTCACCATGATACCACTGATTGTCTTCATTATTTATAAAAGCAACAAAATAAAAAGGGTATTAGCTCTTTGGATTTTACCTGTTATAATAGTTCCATCATTTTGGCCACTTTACGCATTATATAATAATCAGCTAAATCTATGGTTTAACGGAATATATTTCCAGACCCATAGAGGTGTTCAAACTTTTTTTGAGATTATAAAATATCACTTTCAGTATGACCCTATATTGGTAACTTTAGGTTTAATAGGCATAGCCTTTTCAACAATAAAAAGAGACCGGTTTATTTTGATTTGGACTGTTCCTTTTTTTGCATTTTTATATGCCGTAGGCTTTGTCTCTTATTGGC
>JBKJYK010000148.1:0-3758 GCA_046715515.1 Candidatus Nitrosocosmicus sp. | reverse complement strand
CATCCCAACTTTCTGAAATACCATATCATTATAATTGACAGTAATACAGATATTAGAATTATAAAAAACAGGGTCAAATAACTGTATATTGAATCATTAATGTTTATGCTGCCAGGTATGCTAATGTTCATCCCATAGAACGTTCCCAATACTGTTACTGGGATTGACAATGTAAACAATATGGTTAAAAAACTCAGGATTTTGTTTGTTTTTTCACTGCTTAGCATAAAGTCTGTATCCTTGTAAATCTCAATGGTTTCCTTTGACTCATCTAAAGCTTCCAAAACTTTGGAAATATGGTCATTTACATCATCAAAATAGGACATCAGGTCTTCCTCCACCTCCTCCTTCTCATCTATGCTCGAAAATCTCTTTACATCCCTGGAGGTTAGCTCCGACATTATCCTTTTTAATGGAACCACTATTCTTCTGAGTGTAGTTATTTCCCTCCTCAAAAGTGATATCTCTTTGGCATTGGATATCTTCTCATCAAATACTTCATCTTCGACATCATCCAAATTTCCTATCACTTTCATTGATATGTGAAGAAGATCATCCACCAAGACATCTACAATACTATGCAATAGATACCCGGATGTCCTACCCATGATTTCATGTTTGTTTTTAGGATTAGTTGATTTGCATAGCTGGAAAATCTCAGATAACGGTTTTAGGTCACCTTGGTGGACGGTTATAAGATAGTTTTTGCCTACAAATAAAGATAATTGGCTAAAGCTTGGGGATGCTTTATCTTTATGAATGGTTGGAAAGTGAAGAATTATAAAAATATGGTCTTCGTATCTGTCAATTTTCGGTAAATTGTTTTTTGATAAACAGTCCTCAATATTTAATTCATGGATTGGAAACCTTTTTGCGATAACATCCAACTTCCCTCTGATTGGCTTTTCCACATATACCCATTCCAGATTTTCGTTTTGGATTGTTTCAACTCCTTGTTCGTTATGGGTATATGCATTATCCATGACCTTGTCTTTATGCACGAGTAAAATATAAATTAATCAGGTAAAGCCTAAAGCGCCTAAAGACCGATATGCTTGACCTATATATTTGACCTTATGCAAAACTCTGTCATTATGATGTTTTTAGAGCATCATTTACATGATAAAGTTATTTAAAGCCGTTTAGTAGGTTGTCCTAAATCTCAAGTCTAAATGCTTATTCCAACACACACTCTTATTGTAAGGTCATTTTTTCCTCCTTCTTGATACCTCAAGAAAGAAATACACTATTGCAATAATATCAAACCTGCCAGCTATCATGTTAAAAACAAGAAAAGCCTTGGAGACAATGTCCATGTCCATTGAGGTTATCCCTGCCATGATGCCCGTGGTCGTCAAGGCGGATACCAACTCAAACAGAGAATCCAGAAAATCCTTTTGCTCAACAAGCCACAGCACAACCGCCGTGACAAAAGAAAACGCAACAAACAAAACTATTACCAGTATTGCCTCGTTGAACGTTTTCTCCTCCTTGAGTTCTTCTGTCTTGGGTTTATACGCATTAAAGGAGTTGTTGTACCGGGAGGATGCGGACGAAATTGACCTGGTTGAGGTGTCTGCGGTGAATTTTCTCCTTGTCAACTTCTGGACAATCTGAAGTATTCTTCCAACCTTGATTCCACCCGCTGTGGAAAACGCAGTCCCTCCAATCAGCATTATCTTTCCTTCCGCAGAAAGCACTGGTATGTCCGCAAATTGAAATCCAGAGGTTGTCAAGGCGCTTTGGACATGGAATGCCGATGTCATCAGTCTTGATGACGTGTCTGGTGTGGCAATAAAAAAATAAAACACAAGGATGGATGAAAGTATTATTCCAAGGTAAAGATAGATTTCGGGTCTCATCCTTGTGGTTTTAAGCTCCCTGCTGAAAACAGCGTAGTGAAATGCAAAAGGGAGGGCCGAAATCATCATGCCGGCCATAATGGTGAGGAGCTGAACCGTATTTTCGGAAGCCAACGATGTAGAGGAGGGAAGGAAGCCTCCGCCGGTAACGGTGCTAAGCACCAAAGAAACGTTGTATATCGTGTTGGTGTTTCCGGACAGATAAAGCATCAGGCTTAATGTCATGGTGTAAACCGAAAAGATAACGCTTATTGTCAAAAGAACTGTTATAGCCTCAGGATGCCGCCGCCAATCATGCCTTTCATGTGGGACAGTTTTCTCTCAGGATAAAAGAAGGTGATTATCAAATACACGAAACTAAGACCACCTACCCATTGTGTAAAGGAGCGGTAAAAGTCAAAGCTATCTGGCAAATTCTCTGGATGGCCAATCATGGAAAGACCAGTGGTGGTAAAACCGGATGCACTTTCAAAGAAGCTGTTGACAAAAAGAGACAATGGGTCAATGCCTTCGTAGAACTGATTGACGTACATGTAAGGGATGCTTCCAAATAAACTAAGCAGCACAAAACTGGATACCATGAGAACCGATGCCTGTCTTAGGTTGAGTGGTGTTTTCTCTTCATAGACCTTCAGCGCAAAACCTGTCAAAAACATGAATATGATTCCAAGAAATATCCCGGTGGCTGAGACCGCCTCCCCAAGTGCTGCGGCCAAAAGGCCGGGCGCTATAATTAGCACTCCCGCAAACTGCAAGATAAATCCTAGGTTACCCCAAATGGGCTTGTAGTGTTCCCTTATCACGGCCTTGTAGGTCCTTTCCAAGACTGATGTTTGGATTGCGTGAGCCAGTCCCTCCTGTGTTACTATTCCTAAAATGTTGATGTTGTCGGTAACTGGGATTCGCTTTATCACGTTTAGACGCATTAAATCCAGTGCCTGCCTTGCGTTTGCTTTTGACGAAATTGTTATGATGGGAGATGACATGACGTCCCTTAACATCACCTGGTCAGAATCGTCTCCCTTTACCACAACATTATCCAAGATGTCGCTATCAGTAACAATCCCAACAAACTTGCCGTCCTTCTGTTGCCTGACAATGATTATTTCGGCCTTTTTATCATGCATTTGCTCTACTGCACTCGCTGCGATAGTATCCTCATCCAAAACAACAAACCCGTGATGTGTGTATTACAAGACGGAGCGTTCAAGAGATTCAGCCACCATGTGTTATCCGAATGTTATCAATCAACTGAGGCGCTTGTTTAAATTTTGCTTTATTGAAGTGTCACATGCATAGCTAAAATGAAAGAAACATAATCCATCTATAGATGCAGTTTTGCCAAAGGATATATGAGCACCTTTCTCTCAAATACTACTTAACAACAAATACTTATGTTGATTGGGAGGAAATTAAAGAACCATCTTCTTTGCATTCGTTATTGTTAATACAAACTATCTCCTCTAACATTGCCTGAGCTATTACCATCGTTTGAGTTTCTACTGCCATCACATCTACAGTCAAATTGTTTTTCTTGTTTACTGCTCCACAATCACTACTAGAACTCAAAATCCATAAGATCATTTCTCAAAATTGTTATTGCCATGATTGTTATTGAACAAATCTTTTACACCATCTGATAATTGTTCTAAAGATCTGTTGCCATTATTATGCTGCTACTAGTTCCACTACCCATTTCATATTTTCGCCATATTTATTGTGTTATGATAGTTTTATCTTCAAATATTTATATCTCTATGTTGAATTAATGGTAAATTTAATACTCAATAACGTATGTATGATTATTTATGGTAACAAAAGATATATAAGAATTAAATGAGATTGATTTCATTTACATTTGGATAATCACTTGCTGAATTGTCTGAACGTTCGAGG
>JBKJYK010000147.1:0-7290 GCA_046715515.1 Candidatus Nitrosocosmicus sp. | reverse complement strand
ATCCGGAGGAGATGGCAATCATAAACTTATTGGTGATAATGGAAATAATGTACTGGAAGGTCGATCAGGGGCTGACCAATTTAACTGCGGTGAGGGAATAGATACCGTATTGGATTTTAAGGCAATTGAAGAAGACCAAATAATAGGGAATTGTGAAATAGTGAATAACCTGTAATAGGTTTCTTATCATTTTTTTCTTATGGCAGTATTGCATAATTTAGATTTTTTATAAATTAAAACTTTAAGAAAAAAAATTTATGAATGCATATACAAAAGGACTGCTTAAATTAAAAATTGTAACTAAAGTTAAATCGATTTTAGTAAGGGTAAAGAACTTTAAAAAAGGTAACAGAAATAAATAGAAAACCAGTTCTTTTGTACATTCAAACAAAAAGCCATATTACATTTAGTGTTGAGCTGTCTTCCATGTACATAAATTCAACCCAAAAGGAAAAATATTACTAAATGTAAAGATTAAATTGATATAACCTACCAAATGAATTGGGTATTATAGATGGATTTAACAAATAAAAGATTTGTGTTTTTAGGAGGTTTATTCATATTAGTCAGTACTGCTGTTGCATGTTTTCCTTTTATTTTTGATTTATACACATCTAATTCATATGGCAAAGGGACACCATCTATTGAAAACAATGTTCATCAATTAAGATCACTTGAAACAGGCTCAAGGATAGGCAATACGATTACAGGAACAGACATGGACGATATCCTAAAAGGTACTGTTAACACAGATATCATTTCAGGTTTAGCAGGAAATGATCTTTTGGATGGAATAAACGGTGATGACATGATAAATGGAAATGACGGGTCCGATAAAATATTCGGACAGGCTGGTGATGACCTGCTTCAGGGAGGTTCTGGAGATGACCAAATAGACGGTGCCGGTAGAAACGACGTTATTGTTGGCGGTGTTGGGGATGATTTTGCTTCAGGCGGGGATGGAGACGACAACTTGTTTGGTGAGGAAGGAAACGATATTTTAGAGGGAGGACCAGGGGCTAATCAGTTTGACTGCGGAAATGGAATAGATACAGTATTGGATTATAACTCTTCTCAAGGTGATACCATTTCAAGCAATTGTGAAGTGGTTAACACAGCCTAAAATCAATCATGGGCATGTTTAATAACACACAAACGTTCTTTTTTTTTATAAAAGAAATCATGTCTTCAATAATTTTTATCAACCTTTTTTATTTAGTTAAACGGGTTTTTTTATAATAAGATAGAGTTTATTAAGTCTTTTATCAAATAAATGACATGAAGTATAAAGTAAATGATTTTGATATAACTAAAACTATACATTTAAGACATATTTACTGTACGTCGGTAGCTATTTTGACATTACTTGTTGTTTTTTCATTTAACAGTGGAGATATGATTTTGCAACAGGCGGCAAATGCAACGGCCTCGCCTTCGGCAGGCAATACCATGCCTTCTCTGTTCTCAACAAATAATGTTAGCACCAATAATAACGAAAATCAGCAGCAACTAACATTGCAAACCACCCCAAATAATTCCTCATCATCATTGCCTACAAATATGTCGGAAAATCTTATGATGGCATCTTTTGGTAATGACAGAGTTACCGGCACTCCAGGTAATGACATAATGATTGGGCTTTTAGGTTCCGATAGCATACGTGGTGAAGACGGTGATGATAAAATCCAAGGAGGTGAAGAATCGGATCAACTGTATGGCGGAAATGGGCTAGATGTATTGCAGGGTGGAGTTGGTAGTGATCAGCTATATGGCAATTGGGGAAATGATGTGATTACAGGCGGTATGGATGACGATTATCTAGCCGGCGAACATGGAAATGATAAATTGTATGGCGGTACTGGAGATGATATTTTGCTCGGTGGTCAGGGAGCAGATTATTTTGATTGTGATGAGGGAGTAGATGTAGTAATAGATTTTAATCTAGCAGAGGGTGATGATACTGCAGGTAATTGCGAAGAGGTAACAGCGCCATAGGTCAAAAAGAGACCAGATAAATACCTATAACCCCTTGCCTTTAGTAATAGTATAAGGTAGTAGAATTGAACAATTCCAACGATTTCAATATAAAAAATTTAGATAAAGGCAAGTCTTTTCTTTACAGTCTTCTGCCATCCATGGAAAGACACACACACAAAACAAATAATGATGTCTTGTTGATTGAGCCAAAAATAACGCTACAGAGAAAAAAATCGTAAGGATATTTAATCACTATTAGTGTAAATAATATGAAAAGTCAGGACAGTTATAGTCATAGGGATACCCAATCCAACATGCCTGCAGCTCTGAGAGTTCACAATATTTCCAAAGTTTTTGAGTCACCTGCCGGCAGATTTGTAGCATTAAAAGAAATCAGTTTTACAATACAAAAAGGAGAGTTTGTGTCCATTGTCGGGCCTTCAGGAAGCGGAAAGTCAACACTTCTTAATATAATAGGTGCTTTGGATAGGCCAACGTTTGGAAATGTATTCATCGATAATGTGGATATCTTTTTGTTAAATGATCGTCAAATTGCACAAATCAGGAACAACCTAATAGGATACATTTTCCAATCATATAATCTTATCAACAGAACTACAGTTTTAAAGAATGTAGCTATACCTAGCATAATATCAGGAATGGGTAGAAATGAGAGAAACTATCGTGCCTTAAAGTTGTTGGAGTTACTTGGAATAAAGGATAAAGCATACTATAAACCTGTCAATCTAAGTGGGGGGCAACAACAGAGAGTTGCAATAGCAAGGTCTCTAATGAATAATCCTGCCATCATATTAGCTGATGAACCCACTGGAAATTTGGATACAAAGACAGGACAGGAGGTTTTTCACATACTGAAAATGCTAAAGAATAAGTATAAGAGAACTATTGTATTTGTTACACATAATCCAGACCTTGCAAGAGAGACTGACAGAATAATATACATCAAAGACGGAATGAAAGAAAAAGATGAGGTATTAATTAAGTAAATAATGTTATAATGATTGCATATGAGTTTTAGTTATATGGAAATAGGGATAAGCAATTCACAAATATGTCGCCACATTTTAACATTAAAAGACTGATGAAAACTAAAAGGAAGACAGTGAATTTTTTTGATTTTGAATTGTAGCTCTATTGTCGGTGATTTAAAAAAAGTGTTTATGTATTTCGGAATAATATTCATCCTAGTTGTTTCAGTTGAAATTGGGACTTTGTCCATATTTGAAAATACCCTATATGCGCAATCGCCTAATGGTAATTACACAAACAGCCCACTGACAGACAGAAGTCCCTCCTTCCTCGAAGCGTATTGGACCCGTAACTCTCAATCAATTACGTCATCCTCAGATAATAATAACGATAATAATGCAAACAATTTAGTAAAAGAAGAGGTTGGCCCTTCCGAAGGTGCATCAACACTTGCGGTAGTTCTTGTAAACAAAGGCAGATCTGATATTACAGGATTAACAGGATTTCTTGCCCTGCCTACCGGTTTTAAATCAATAGAAGGTGAAAATTTAGTGACTTTGCCCAACGTAGCGGTGACAAGCTTTAATTCGATCGTCAAGCCCGGAGAAAGCTTTACTTTATTCTTTATTATTGATGTTTTAGAAAATGCAAAGATTGGAGCATATTATGGCTCCCTTGACCTTTTATACTCTAAAGTTTTGGAAACGGATCAGCTAAAAACTACAATTACAGTACCGTTTAGGGTAACTGGAAAGGTTGTTTTAGATGCAGTTTCCATTGATAAGAGTCTTGTTGCCGGGTCTCCCAATGAATTAAAAATACTGCTAAAAAACGATGGTACAGCCGATGCAAACAGTGTAACTGTCACAGTCAAGGATGTCACAGAGGGCACAACCACTACTGCTGATGCATCCACTTCATCATCTATGGCATTATCAAATGCTGAAACTTCAATAGAAACAAATGCTACAAGCACCGACAATAATGAGGTACAAGGAGAAGGAGAAGGAGAATCAGCCTCGTCTCAGATTGTTAATGTTCAAGCAAAAACTTTTACTATTGGCAAAATCCCCGCTAAAAGCTCGTTCATAATCAACCCTATCGTTTATCCCAGATACTCTTCTGGCGGCTCAGTTCAAAGTTTAGGCATGGAAATGTTATATAATGATGCATATGGCAACAGGCGGTCTTCCGATTTATCGGTAGGCCTGGTAATTGCGCCTAACCCCCCAGAGTCCGTATTAAATATTAGTCCCATTAAAACTGATAATAACAACGATATTGCAAGTGTTTCTAAACACATAGCATCAAATGAAAATGCAATGCCTGTAACTGGCAATAACGAAAACGACACCACATTTAGTAAACCCCAAGACATATCATCACCATCATCCATTTCACTTGTTGCGGGCAAAATAGAAAATGTCAATTTATTGGTAACAAACAGTGGAAATCTTACACTCAACAATCTAGTCTTATTGCTTGACTCTCAATCTGATTCTGTCAAAATTTTGGGCAAGTCAAAATGGGCTGTAAAATCTCTTGACCCTTTTTCGCAATTGCAGTTATCAACAATGATTTATGCCGGTGAAAGTGCGATAGGAAATCCAATCCAACTGAAAATGGATGCAGATTATATTTCAGGCGGACAATCCAAATCAGACTCGGCAAATTTGGGGCTATATGTTGAAGGCCAGATAAAGGTGCGGTTGTATAACCTTGACATTAATAGCATAGGCAATACCCCAAATTTGGTAGGAAATCTTTTAAATGAAGGAAACACAGTAGCGCTGTTTACAAATATAGCGATATTGGGGAACAACAATGATAAAGATAATCTTAACAACGGGGTTAATAATAGCAACAAGCAATCATCAAATTCATACAGCCCTATCAGCAATGTCAGCAGTAACAGTAATAACAGCATTAGTAACAACAGCCAACAAGAAAGACCCAATCAGATTGTAACACAACTTCCCCCTTCTCAATACTTGGGGGATTTATCAGAGAACTCCCCTCTTCCTTTTAGTATTCCGTTAGAAATTGGCAAAGGTACATCCAAAGGTGTATACCCAATTACTGTAAATGTAACGTATAACGATAACCTAAGAAACACCCACACATTATTACTGAATAGAACTGTTAACTATACTCCCCAACAAACAGAATCATCTAGCGAAACAAAAGGATACTTTGGATTGGATACACAATCACCATCCATCATCATACCTGCAGTCTCATTAACCGGAATATTTGTTTTGATTTTCATAATGTCAAGAAGGAGAAGGAGAAAAGCAATGAGGAATAAAGATTTTGGATCAAATATCTTTGCCAGTAAGAATGGCGAAGGTTTTGAACTCTGACAAATAATCTATAAAAATGTATTTATATATTATATCTCTTATTCTTTTATAAAAAATACTAGCCCCTATGTGATTAAATCATGATAAATAATGCTCATACCAATGAAGATGAAAAAAGTAAAAAAAACATGGATAGATAAAAATAAGAAAAAAGAACAACAAGAATGAGGTTTCACTACGTATGGATTTTAGGGAAATGTTTGCTTTATCATTTGAATCACTTAAAGAGAGAAAAGTCAAATCTGCACTAACAATTGTCATGGTAATGGTAGGTAGCAGCTTATTGGTTGCGGTCAATGGAATTGGAGCAGGTTTTGTGGATTTTTTTAATCAGCAATTCAGTAATTTGGCTCCAAATCTATTATTCGTGTCAAGTGTGCAGCAGAACCCTGATTCTGGAGGCGGGGGCGGAATAGGCAGCGCAGGTTCCCCATCACCATCAGCTAAAATAACCTTAAATACCGCTGTTGTAAACAGAATAAATTCCCTACCATTTATAGATGAGGTAATTCCATCCTATCAAAGCCAAATTACAATGGAGTCTCAGGGAAAGTCAAAATCACACAATGTTTTATCCCTTGATCCTACAAAGCTGCTTGTTATTGCACCTACTTTGGAATTTGTAGAGGGTTCAGCGATTCGACAAAACGATCCATCTGCAATAATTGTTGCCAACGATATTGCCAACCCTCCCGGTGAAGACACCCCTTTTATAACTTTGGGCCAAAGCGTGAGAGTAAAATACTCTTTTGTGGATCCTAACACAGGTAAACCAGAAGAAGACATCAAGAATTTTGTCGTTAGGGGCATAATGATGTCTACCGGAAATCCCACTATTGATGGGGCCGTAGTTATAAACAAAGACTCGGGTAATTCATTTCTTCAGAAATCAGGCAAATTCGACTCATTGTTTGTTGCAGCACAATCAAGTGATTTTGTAGACATAGTGGAAAATGAGATTAGACAGCTATATGGCAATGATATAGGAATAACAACAGTTAAAGCTATTTTAAAAACCATTGAACAATTTACTGGCGGAATCAATGCATTTCTATCGAGTATAGCTATTGTATCATTGGTGGTAGGGGCAGTTGGGATTATTACTACACTATACACTTCAGTGATTGAAAGAGTAAAAGAGATTGGGACTTTAAAGGCGATAGGTGCTCAAAATAGAAACATCTTGACACTGTTTTTGATAGAAGCTTTGCTTATTGGTATCTTTGGAGCTACATTTGGATTAGTAACAGGAATAGGAATGGGGTATGGGATGAGTGCAGCTTTTGGTTCTGCAGGCAATACTAGTGAAAGTAATACAAGTAATGCAAATAGTAACAGTAATGACATCGAAGAATCCGCCTCTACCAACAACAGCTCAAGTTCAAGTTTGTCACCAGTGTATCTTGTACAAGATATGGCTAGGGTATGGATAATCTCTGTAGTTCTTAGCCTGCTTGCAGGGTTATTTCCCGCATGGAAAGCCTCCCGCTACCTACCCATAGAGGCACTTAGAACTCAATAATCTTTTTAGGTTCATCTAAAAAGTTCATAGAATTGGGAATTGTTTTGACTTGTATAACTAAGGCCACAGTTGTGATGTTGATACAAACCGTCAATCAGATTACAGATAAGCAAAAAAGTGTGTATCAATCCATCCTATCTGTCTCAAATTGTTTGTTGGCAATACAATAACCTTATAATAGACTGAAGTCATCAGCCACTGTTGAATATAAAGCAAAAAGGCATTTCATAGTTTCTCCACTGGAATGGGGTTTGTAATTTAACCGCCCAGTTAGCAAATTTTAAATCAAATGCAATTCACATTATTCTATAGCCATGTTTGGAAAAAAATCACTTTACTTTGCATGTTTGTTTGGTGTCGGAATTCTTTCCCCATTAACGTTATCACAACAGTTTGATTTATCAATCTTTGAGGCAGGATACGCACAAAGTGTCAGAG
>JBKJYK010000146.1:0-3055 GCA_046715515.1 Candidatus Nitrosocosmicus sp. | reverse complement strand
GGTGTCTTTATAGTTTCCACACTACAGGTTGTGAAAACAACAATAAATAATAGATAGAAATTTGATAACTTTATTTTTTATGATGTAAATGACTTAATAAATATATTATGCCACAATCAGTATTTTCTGCAACCACTTTTTTCAGATGCCACTAAAATCAGGAATAATCCTGTGCACTTCTGGCAATCTCCATTTTATGATGGTATTATATACATATTCTCCATCACCTAAAGAAGTGATGCATATTCAAACATTTTTTTTCCTTGTTAAAAGAACAAAAAATATAGATATAAAAAAATAAAATTTAGCCCAATGAATGGTCAAACAAGAAAACATACTATCAAATGCCTTATGTGCAATGAAGAAATCAAAATACCTTTAAGTTCATAATTTGCTGAGACGCACATAACTACCAACCCTGGTCATCTGGAATACAGAATAGTTATAGAAATGCCTTCTGCAAAGGTCCCCGATAATAAACCAAATCTGGTATTTGATGATGACACAGAAAAACATTAAAATTCAGTCAAAAAAACATTACATCACTTTAGCATATCATACGAAGGGCTATGAATACGGTCTATTGATATTGTACCTGGGATTACTGGGTATATTCAGCTTAATAGGACATTAAAACAACAGAATTGCTTCGATAGTGGATTAGCCCCAATAAATTAATATTTTCATGGTTTATCAATACAATTTTTATTCTCTTTAACAATATAGTAAATCAATATCATAATACTTGATGATAATAATAATTAGTTTTGTAAACTCGTGATTGCTGCTATTCATAATCATCTACACAACACTAAGAGATATTATATTACTGACTCTCTTAGAACACAATCGACACAATGTTGCATCGGTTTCATACGTTTTGTGTTGGTTATAGGTCATGGTGGCATCAGGTGAATATCAAATATTTAAATGGAGCAGATAGCGCAAGGTTTCTTTTGAGGACAATTTAACTGGCTACATTTGGCTGCTACACTGTTATAAGCTATATTTTAAATAAAGTATCATATATGGTAGACAACAAAAAGGATAAAAAAATAACAACCGAACTAAGCCCTAAAATTTCACCAATTGGCCTCCTTATGGCAATTGTAATAAAGTGAATCAGTATTTTTCCAACACTTAAAAAACCAACAGTCAGGACCTTAATGTTTGGAGCAATGGGTGGATTGGCTGCAAGTGTGGCCATGTACCCTTTCCTTTTTCTTACAACTAGCATGATGGGGATTCCACTGGACGACCTGTCCATAGCCAGGGGCATGGCAATAAGCAACCTAAACAGCAATAACTATTTTAACCTGGCCCTGGGCATTGGAATGCATTTAGTTACCGGTGTCATTGCAGGTGTGATCTTTGCGTTAGCGGTAAGCGCGATTAGTCGATACAAAATTACAAGCTTTGGGAAAGGGATTGCCGAAGGGGTTATTTTTTCGGCAGTCGTATTCATGGTGCTGTATGTCCCGACAACTATATACATGGTGCAGCCAAATCTTTCCGAGATCATGCATCAAGCCAATCCCCAACCTGATGGCCAGCAAAACCAACTAGTGGTTGAAAACAACCTTTTTCCGCTATATGGCTTTGGATTTATCGCGCATGTGGTATTTGGAGTCGCCTTGGGATGTTTGATGTCCCTGGGGGTGTTGAGGAGCTACACAAAAACAAAGGGATAATTTTGGGGGTTTTGTGTGTTTACGGACCCATACCCAAATTTTCCATAAAATAGGATTCAAATTTCTTCTCCTTACAAAGGTATATGATGTAATACCATGCCATCCCACAACCAGTAAATCCTATAACCGCAGATATGTTCCTTCAATAAACCCATTACCATCAATTCTTTCATCAAAGTTAGGAATTCCACTTGGTATCCTCCTATCTGATACAGGAAAATCCATTTTCAGGCTCTGCTTGGGATACATTACCATTCCATTATTGGTTATATTGCAAACATGTTTCGCCCGGTTGATTACAGTGCCACTCATTTTTAAAACCTGAAGAAATATTGGTGAGGCATTGTCATTTCCATGCTCAATCTTTATAACTCCATCCGCAACGGATTCCTCAATTCCATTATCTAAATTTTGATTTCCATAGGGAACCTCCACTATTATCAAATTAGTTATTCCTTCCGATCTCATCATCTTTCCAAGAAATACACGAATTGCAATCCTAGCTTGAATACGGTCCTCAAATGACATTGACATTGCGGTAAAAGAATCCAATACTACTCTTTTGGCGTTGACGGTTCTGATAAGTGACAAAATTTCTTCAAACACATCCCTGTATTCCATCATTTTCAAATGAAATAAAATCATGGAATACAAGCTCCGTCTGCTTTTCACATCTTTCAAAATCCATTCCAACCTTTTTGGAATTGGCATAAAATTATGCTTTGGATTCACTAAAGGATATGTAAACACTAGGCTCAACAGAGGCGGAAGTCAAGCCATTGTAAATAAATTGTGAGGATGATATTGTTTAAAAGTTCACGAATTTTTTGCAATCATTACGGTGAAACCTTTTGGTATTCCACCCCTCAATCAGTGAGTCAAGATTTGGGATTCCGGTCGATATCCTTTCTTCCATGGTCAAATTATTCTACAGACTAACAAATGTATAAGATATAAAATATATTCTAATTGAAAATTATCAAATCAAGATGTTTATTGTCAAAACACTTTCTTCTATTATGATGTTTTATTGTTTATAACCTAAATCTCAAAATTGTGCCGTTAACAATATGAATCCGACTTGGCTAATTGAAAGATTGAATATTACATCCGGTCCTCCAAACCTCTAGTTTTGTTAATAACTATTGCATAAAGACAAATTGAACTATTTCTTACAGAACTTTTCTGAAATCGTATTTCTAACTATATATCAAATTACAATAAATAACCGGAGGCATGGATACTTCGGAGGCAATTGATCTGTTCTATAATAAGGATATATTTTGTAATAAAATTTGGTTCTGTCCACTATATAGGTGTATTTTTGGGTGTTTAAGAATGGGTGTATAAACAACAACAAACAT
>JBKJYK010000145.1:0-9332 GCA_046715515.1 Candidatus Nitrosocosmicus sp. | reverse complement strand
TTCTTGTTCTGCCATCTTCTGCTTGAACTGTTTCTGATCCAATTTTGATATCACCGATAGAATAACCTGCATTTTCCATTCGTTTCAATATTATTTGAGATACATCTACAGCTCGTCCAATGCTTAATCCCCTTGCTTTAATAGTCACAGATGGCTGATTAGCTAATTGGATTAGTGTAGAAGTTACGTATGCCATTAAAGGTTTCTTCCCGATATATATGGAGTCTCTGGTAGAGCTATTTTCATTGTTTTGTTGATTAGGTGGTGATTGTACTTCTGACATCAATACAATTAGTTAATAGGATAATTTAAATCTAAGATTTCTAAAGAAATTAATTCGCTCATTTTGTATTCTACACATATACAAGTTAAGAGGGATCGTCTATGTGTTTTTCAATAGTAAACCCTAATTCATTTATTTTATCCCTAAGAGAATCTATTCGCAATTTACATTTTTTTTGGTATTCATCCACCTTTCGATTCAAAAACAAAAGCATTTCTAATTGTTCCTGTTTGTTTGGGGAACCTTTAGTGATTCTATAATTAATAGAATTTTCTGGAGTAACATCTTTGATCAACACATAAAGATCATTTGGCGTTATGCCATAATTTAAAAAATCAGTGTTGATTAAAACCCGAGAAAGATCATCAATACTTAACTTATTGAGTGAAATATTGCCTTTTTTTACCGCACAGTCAACAAGTCCACCTACTAATTTATGAGAGGATCTAAATGAAATGTTTTTTTTCTTTATCAGTTGTTCAGCTATATCAAGTGAAATTGCATAACTTTCAGATGAAATCTCATACATTCTTTTTTTATTGACATTTAAGGTTTTAATTATGCCATCAGCTATCAATAACGAATCTTGAAGTATAGATGACATCTTCCACAATGAAGGTTTGATTTCCTGCAGATCTCGGCTATAACCAGATGGAAGCCCTTTCATAATTGAGGAGATGGATTGAAAAATCCCATTAGCCAAGCCGGTTTTTCCCCGAATTATTTCAAGCGGATCAGGATTTTTTTTTTGGGGCATGACAGAAGAGGAGGAGCTAAACCTATCGTCTAAAGATAGGAATCCAAATTCAGAGGTAGACCAAAGAATCAGATCTTCAGACACCCTGCATAAGTTTAACATGCATATTAGAGAATTGGATGCAAATTCTATCAATGAATCACGTGAGCTAGTTGCATCTATGCTATTGTAAATCAAACCCGAGAAACCCAACATAGATGAAACTCTTTCTCTATCAATATTGATGCTACTGCCACCAATAGCACAGGCACCTAATGGTGAACAATTAACCCTATCATATAATTCATAAAATCTATCAAAATCACGAATTAAAGAATAAGCATAGGATAGCAGATAATGAGAAAAAACCCCTAATTGCGCGTGCTGCAAATGGGTATACATAGGCATTATCGAATCCATATTTTCTTCTGCCCTTTTGATTATAGAAGAAATCAAAATAATCAAATTTTGACATATGTTGTTTATGTCGTCTCGTATTTTCATTCGCATATCCAGAACGACTTGGTCGTTTCGTGATCGTGCGGTATGCATTTTTCCGCCTGACTCAATATCAGTCATTTTTATAATTGCCGATTCAACTAACTCATGTATATCTTCAGAACTTGAATTTCCAAATTCTTTTAATAAACTGGCATCATTCAATAAACTAGTCGTACTCTTTAATATTTTTTTTAACTCATTTTTTGACAATATGCCAACCTCATATAACATTACAACATGAGTCTGACTACCTATAATATCATAATAGAGTAAGTTATGATCATCGTATACAGAAGATAGAAAGGAGAGTGCAGAGTCGTCTAAATTTCCTTGTGGTCTTGATCGATACATAAAAATTTTTATTCAATTGGTAATATTAATAATTTTTAATTAAATAATTAATAAATAGGAAGATAATAATATACAGGTATGTCTCAGGATTTGCAACTCACAAGGCGCCAGATATTTGAAGAACTTACAAAAATAGTAGATCCAGAAATTGGAGTATCGATTATGGAATTAGAACTAATAGACAAAGTAGATATAGAGCAAGGAAAAGTGAATGTTGATTTACACCTTACTAGCCCATTTTGTCCAGCAGTCTTTGGGTTTAAAATAGCTCAAGATGTAAAAGATAATATATGCAATGTTGAAGGTATAGAAGACGTAAAAGTGAATGTAAGTAATCATTTCATGGCAGAAGCAATAAACAAGCAAGTTAATGAGAGTAAATCTCCCAAATCTGTATCCGCATTAACAACAAAAGAATCTGCTGCATCTAACCCCGGTCAAGACCCAAATAACCAGAATACAGATTAAACATAAAAAATGATTGATTGGCAGATTAAATTAAAACCAATCTACCCGCATAACATTTTATTATATAAATTAAGTTAAATGTATTCCCATTATTCATTATTTTTTGTTCTCAAAGTTGATATTTTTTTGTTGTTTTTGGATAATCCAAGCATATGGCCTTTAAGGAGCTGTATGCCTAGTGCTGGATCGACGCCTTTGGGGCATACAACACTGCATGAGCCTGCAAAGTGACATCTCCAAATGCCATGTCTCTCATCGATTATATTGAATCGGGTCTTTTTGCTATTATCTCTGCCATCTGCCTCATACCTATAAGCTTGGGATAATGCTTGAGGTCCTGGGAATTTGGGATCCGTTGCTACTGTTGGGCACGCAGAATAACAAAGGCCACATCTTATGCAATATGAAAATTGAAGGTATTTATCAACATCTTCATGGGTCTGCTCAAATTCAACAAGATCACTTTTATCATCAATGTCAAGTGAAACTTTGTCATTTTGAATAAATGGTTTCATGTTTTTATGATGACTAAAGAATTGAGAGAAATCAGAAACCAGATCTCTTATTCTAGGGAAATTAGGCAAAGGCTCACAAACTATGACATCATCCTTTAATTCGGATATCTTTGTATAACAAGCAAGGCTAGGTTTACCATTTATTTTCATCCCACATGAACCACAAGAAGCCATCCTACAAGAATAACGAATCCCAACACTACTATCAGAATAACTTTTTACATGCAACAGAGCATCTAAAACAGTAGTCCAACGCTTAACAGGAACCTCAAATTTATCGTAATGTGGAGAATCATCTTTATTATAATTAGTTCTATATACCTTTAATTGCACTTTTTTATTTTCTTCTTTGCTCATACTATTCACCTAATTGTTGTTACTTTATTCAATTTCCAGACAAGATAATAAGAATTATACATGAATCATTAAAGTAATTTTTATTAGCCATGTTATAATCCGCTCGCAATAACAATTGTTCTTGTACCATACGCAATTACACCAACCATAGAGATTAATACCAATATAGTCATTGTGGATTCCCATTTAGGAGATTGCTTAAGTTCTATCAAAATAATTCTCAATCCATTGAAGCCATGGATAGATATCAAGACTAGAATGGATTCTAAAAGTATAACATAAAAGATATTATGATAATTAGCCACTACATTTTCATATGATAAACTTTGGCCAAAAGGCATAATAAGCCGAAATAAAATGTGGATAGCTACAGCGAATAAAGACAAAATTCCCGTCAAATAGTGAATTTTAGTTATTTGACTTTCTCGTAATCTCAATGATGCCATACTATAATTCACCCCTATAGGGATATTTAATATTAATAATATTTATTATTGTTATCATAACCACTACCATTTCCATTCTTATCTTATCCGCCTTCTCCAAATAGAACCATTCCACCGTATAGCATTGCGATGCAAGCCAACAATAAAGCAATCCATATGCCTGATTTTTGCGTGTAATTTAAAGATGAAGGATTATACGGATAATCTGGCCTGCCAGGTTTTCCCAAACCTTTGCCTGATTCTGTAAAGATAAGGCGTATTCCATTGACAGTATGAAAAGTGCTTGTGCCTATAACAAGTATAAGAAAAATATGGCCGCCAATAGTTTGAGTTAACTCCAACATACTATTCCATGCGTCAACACCCTTTGTAAGTGAGCTAGTTTCATACACATGACCAACGAAATACACCAACAAAAATAAGCCAGTCAAACGTTGTAGCCAATAAGACACCCTTTCCCAACCGTATCGTGTGGGATTAAGCCATCCCCTTATGCCTTCACGTCCAGAATTCATGTTGTTATTTTCTTTGCTATTAGAAACAGTGCCCACTAATATCGCCTCTCTACCGGTGCATAACGGGTAAATGTGACGGGATGCCAACTCATTTTGGGTTCACCATCATCATTATAATATGCAAGAGTGTGTTTTAAAAAGTTATTATCATCACGGGTATTATAATCAATCCGTGCATGAGCTCCCCTGGATTCACGCCGGTTTAATGCACCTAGTAGCACTACTTCTGCAACCCTTAGCATAGAATCAAGCTCCATTACATTAATGAAATTAGTATTATATTCTTTAGCTTGATCGTCAACGTGTTTCCAAGACAAAGACTTTAGGTGCCGTATTTTTTTTAAGCCTTCAATAAGGTCAGATTCAGTTCTATAAACATATGCTTTTTCATCCATAGTATCAGTCAATTCTTTTCTTACCTCGTAGGGATTCACCTCACCTCGTCCTCTAAAAATTCCATCATATATTCGCTTTTCATCCAGAGAAATTTGTTGATTATCGATGTTAATTGATTTATCCCTATGTTTAACCGAATAATTTGCAGCTAATTCGCCAGTAATGGTACCCCAAACCAAACATTCAGAAGTTGAATTTGCACCCAACCTATTGGCTCCATGGAGACTATTGCATGAAGCTTCTCCAGCTACCCATAGACCATTCAGTTCTGTAGCACCATCTAAATTTGAATGGATTCCGCCCATCATATAATGACAAACAGGTCTCACTTCAATAGGCTCTTCTATGATGTCAATGCCTGAAAACTTTATTCCGATTTCTCTAATTCCAGCTAATTTTTCTTTGATTTTTTCCCCTCCAAGATGCCTCAAATCTAATTTAAGACAATCTACGCCTGTTTCATGTTTAAACCCCCTACCTGCCTGAATTTCAGTTATCATAGAACGGGAAACCACATCTCTAGCCGCTAACTCCAATTTGTTTCCTGCATATATTTTCATAAAACGCTCTCCTGTAGAATTAATCAGGTAGCCACCCTCTCCTCTCGCTCCCTCAGTAATCAATATTCCAGACGGTAAGATACCAGTGGGGTGAAACTGAACAAATTCCATATCCTTTAAAGCTAATCCAGCCCGGTAAGCCATATCTAACCCATCAGGGGTAGAAGAATAGGCATATGTAGAAAAGCTATAAATTCTTCCTGCACCCCCAGTACAAATTATTCCAGATGGAGCAACAACATTAACAAAATGGCCATTTTTAATTTCTATACAGGTGAAACCCTGAAAAGCACCATCATTATGGAGTATTGAAGAGCAAAACCATTCATCAAAGAAAACAATATTCTCATATTTAAGACAGGTGTCAAACAAAGTTTGCATTTCATAAAATCCAACTTTGTCTTGAGCGTAGGTTGCTCTAGGAAAAGAATAACCGCCAAACTTTCTTTGATCAATGCCACCGTTTTCTTTTCTAGACCAAGGCATTCCCCAACGGTCCAACTGAATTATTTCGTACGGAACCTTTTTAACCAGTCGCTCTGCAACGTCTTGGTCTGCCAAAAAATCACTACCTTTAATCGTATCATACACATGTGATTCCAAATTATCACCCTCGTTTTCGCAAAGAACAGCAGCCGTGCCTCCCTCCGCAGAAACCGAGTGAGAACGCATCGCTTGGACTTTTGAGATTACTGCTATTTTCAAATTTTTATTTTTTAATGCAGCCGATATAGCCGCACGCAGCCCTGCAAGTCCAGAACCAACAATTATAATATCGTATGAAAGATTCTCTGTCAAATATTTTTATCTCACTTAAATATTCATTATTTCAATAATAAATTCTTTCTAATTATTAATTATAAATTATCATGTGATATATGTATTGTAATAAATGATTGTTAAATGAGGAGACAAAACCATTGCATGTTAGCGTAACAAGCAATGGCATTGAATACTGCAAATAATATTAAAAAGGTTATTGATTTTTTTGCAACAGGTTTTCTAAACCATTTTCACCAACTGCACCCACAGCCCTATCAATTGGTTGTCCATCCGCAAACATTACAAAAGTTGGTATGGCATACACATCAAACCGCATAGCTATTGCCTGATTATCATCCACATTCAATCTTCCGAACTTTACCCGATCACCATATTTTTTAAATAGCTTATCAAAAACTGGAAGCATAAATTGACAAGGTCCACACCAAGTAGCCCAAAAATCAACTAAAACAAATTTATTGTCTGATAGGATATCATCGAAGTTTTTTTCCGATAATTCAACTATAGTCCCAAAGTGTGATGAACTGGATTCACTACTCATTTTTACGCATCTTTTATATTAATAATTGATATATAAGACTTTATTAAAAATAATCTAATAGATATAGTAATTAGATACAATCATATTTTACAAATCGACAATATATTCTATTACAAACTCACCTGTGTTTTGTTCTTGGAATATCTTCATCTCATGGTAAGTTATTCCTTTGATTTCAACTTTAAGTTCATGCTTTCCATAATCGATGAAATCACCTTCTCCATATCCTTCAATAAAATATTTGTTTAATTCTTTGTTAAAATCAGCAACAATATTAAATTCAGTCAAAAGGATTTTATCTATTAATAACAATAATAAGATTTTTTCCAACCAATCAAACAATAAACTTTCCAAATCAAATCCCTCAGCAGAGAGAAAAATTTTTTGTTTTTTTTCAAATTTATCAATATCATACATTATATTTACAAGACCCTTTGCGGAATATTGAAATACCTCAGCTAAAGTTTTTCCATTGCAGCGTACATATGCATCAGTCATATGTTCTAAATATTCAACATTTTCTAGGCTCATAAATCGTATTTGATTAACTAGATATTATAATTAACCGGAAAATCTAAATTAAAAAAAATTAACTGTTCAATAACAATGAAATTTGATTTGCCACGTGGAATGAGAGACATTGAATCAGAAGAGTTCGAGAATATCAATCTAATTAGAAATGCATTTTTTGAATTGGCTAAAAGGTTTAATTTTAAGGTAATGGAACCAACCCCATTAGAATTATTATCAACATTAGAATCAAAATCAGGTCCTGGAATAATAAACGAAATTTACAGTTTTACAGATAAAGGAAATAGAAAAGTGGCTCTCAGATTTGATTTAACCATAGGTTTGACAAGGTTTTTTGTCTCTCGAAGAGATCTAAAAATTCCGGCAAAAATTGCATCCTTTGGTGGAGTATGGAGATATGATGAGCCACAATCAGGAAGGTATAGGTTTTTTCATCAATGGGATATTGAAATTTATGGCCCAAACAGTTTAGAATCAGATACAGAAATAATTGAGTTTACATCGGTTTTTCTTAATAAATTAGGCCTAAAAAACATAACAATTGATATCAACAGTAGAGAATTACTTGAGGAATATATCAAAAATAATTTAAACTTTTCCAAAGAAGAAACACCATTTGAAATATTTAGAGCCATAGACAAGGTCCCTAAAAAAGGAAAGGATGAAGTTTTAACAGAATATGAAAAAAAAATTGATATTGAAGTTTTGGAAAAAGCAATAATTTTCGCAGAAAAAAGAGGCAGTTATGAGTCAATAAACCAATTCATTGAGCCTTTAAATCTAAAATCATGGGAAAATATTAAAAAAGTTGTTACATCACTAAACAATAGAGAAATAAAAAACATAAGGATAAACCTAGGCATTGTACGGGGTTTAGACTACTATTCAGGAATTGTTTTTGAGGCAATAGACAATGAAGGTAATTATGGCTCCTTAGTAGGTGGAGGCAGATATAACAAACTAACAGAGACATTCGGGAGAAAAGACATGGGTGCGACCGGTGCAGCAGGTGGCATCGAAAGAATTATCTTGGCAATGAAAAAACATGAGATCATTAAGGAAAAAAATACAAATGATTTGATATTTATAGCTTATAACTCTCCAGAAATGGCGAATTTGGTTGAGAGGTTAGCGTCAATACTAAGAAAAGGAAATAAAACGGTAGACTATGACCTATTAGGTAGATCATTTTCTAAGCAAATTATTGAAGCAGAAAATAAAAAAGCTAAAAATACAATTATTTTTAATTCGGAAGAGGTAAAATCAGATGGAAATGTTATTTTAAGGGACAACACAGACAAAAAAGAAAAGAAAATAAACATCATTAAAAACTTTGACGCATTGGTTAATGAATTAAATTAAATAAGCAGATAAAACCAAGTTTTTCAATACGACAAGTTATTGTGTGTGTATGTATCAGTCAAGTTTTATGGTTTTGACACTTTTCATTTTTATGAATCCGCTTGGAGTTTTAGCATAAACTCTTCTTACCACTAAATCCGGAGGATCATAACTTATATAAATATCATTTTCTTCCAATTCTTGAACATTATAATTGATTTCAATTAGGTCTTCTTGGATTCCATTTTGTTTTAGTTTTGATTTTGCCTTATCAATCAGTTCATTGTCGGAGGTATTAGGGGCAAAGAAAATCTTTCCCATTAATTTAAAGTCTGTCATCTACTATACCACAAACAAAAGTTAAAAACCATATAAATATCACGATGAAATGTAAAATTGTTATAGGTATCCAAAAGCAGGATCAGACTTTCTTCTTAATGTGATAACATAATCCAATACAACCTTTTCCACCTCGTCTAACTTATGATTAAATCGTCCAAGTAGTGTTTTTGCTTGTCTGCTATTCAGGTAAGTATAAAACACGTCACCTTCGTTGAGTTGACGACCAATCTGTGGGCCGTTGATGGATACTGCAACTTGCATTCCCTTGGTAGCTTCTTCTATAGTTTTACCCTTATCTTGAATTTGATGTATTATTCCAACTTTTTTTCCATCGCTATTCATTATAGACATCTTTTGTTTTATTTTGCCGATGTTTATTTCTGCCCCAAACACAGCGGGATCACTTCTCCTAAAAACATATCCCTTCATAAATTCAAATTTACAGATAGGCGGAATTTCATTGAATAAAATTGAATCTTCATGTTCCTTTTGATAGGATACCCAGTCCACATAATTACGCACAAGATTGTAAATTTTTTTTTCATTTAAGATCTTTATGTCTCGTTCATTGTATTCTTTTTCATCGTCTTCTAAAAGTTTCACATTAAAACCAAGGTTTACCCCCAAATAACGATCCTTATCTTTAACTGCTTATGCAGCCATTAC
>JBKJYK010000144.1:0-10266 GCA_046715515.1 Candidatus Nitrosocosmicus sp. | reverse complement strand
ACATATCCTCAAGAAATCCTCTTTTTTTGTGTTTTCTTCTAGAGTAATAATCATCATCATCATCATACTCACGCTCCTTGCCAAAATGATACTTATTGTAATGATCATCATCGTACTTATTCTGCATATTTGCTACCTTTTCTAGCTCTCCCCTATCAAGCCACACACCTTTGCACCTTGGACAGTGATCTATCTCAACACCATATCTATCGGTTAAAATCATTTCATCAGAACAGTTAGGACATTTTATACCCATTGATTTAAAAAATAATATTAAGGTATTTAACATATACGTAAATTCTCTAATACAATATACTATATGCTTATTATTTATAAAACTGCCATTAAAAAAAAATTTTCCATTGATTTGAGGCTACTGATAGCAGAATAGTATCCTAAAAATAATTGTAATTATTTTAATTTTGTTTTAAAATAAAAATTTAATTATATAAAATAATTTCATCGGATTTGTTATTTATATAACAAATCACAGTTATTCTGAAATTGGCTTTTTAATTCAGTCAACACCTGTTTGAATTTTAAGTCCTGTTTGAGTATTCTCTTATCCTCATCTTTTATGTCTTCACTTACTAATGAAAAAACAGCCCTGTAATACATTGATTTTAGGTTTAGAGAAGCTAATAGTTTGTAAAAGTTTGCTGTTATTTCATCATATATTTTATTTTCATTAGGGTCAAGATACGGTAAGGGTATTATTCCATCTTCATTGATACCTGGCGATGTTGCGCTTTTATTGTTTGTAACTTTTGAGTAATCCAATTTTTTAAGTAAAGATTCAATATGATTAATGCCATTGGCATCTATTCCCTTCTGGTAGTCATCGTGTTTTTTAATAATAAAAGGATGCAAAGACCCATACAGTGAAGATAAGAGGTATTTCCCCACATACTGACCGATATCACTCAATAAATCATGTACCTTTTTTGCAAATTGGCGGCTAGAATTAGCGATTGTATCTTTATCCATCCAAGGATACAAAAAGAATCTGTAAAAATCATATTCACCATATCTTAATAAGGAGTCCTTGGACAAAGCAATTACTTGGAGCTTTTCTTCTCCTCTTTTGTCAACAACATAATAATGCGGAAGGTATGTTTTGTGTTTTATATACAAGGTAAATAGTCCCTGTTCGGTTAATTTATAGTATTTTGGATTACGTACTAACTCAATTTCTGAGATATGCGAGGTATCACTCACTCTTTCTATCAGGCCCAGATCTAAAACTTTTTTGACCTTTGCATTGGTGATTTTATAATCATGTGCATGGTTTATAGATTTCTCTTTTTTGAATATTTGATATGCCGATAGATACTTTTTCAAAATAAAGTGCGACAGTATGGACATTACACTTTCACTGGCCTTATGCGAGTCAACAATGGTGGAGTTCAATTTCAATAGGTAACTATATACTCCATATGGAACATCTATACCCATATGTGTTTAACGCATTTTTTCCTATTATGTGTAATGGCACTATAATGCAAAAATAGTCTGACTTTTTATTTAAATGCAGTCCTTATAGTAGCCTATAACCTCCAAAATAACCCTGCCAAACCCATCATAAGCCGTATCTATGAATTTTCCTTTTTTTAATCCACATTTACAGAAGCTGTAGTACGCATCCACAGCAAAATAAATATGGTGACTCATTAAGCACTAGAATATATATCGATGTTCCATATGGAATACGGTTGCCCAGATGGATACTTTTATTCTTCATGTATATACAATTGGGTTGGCTACTATAACAATTATAAACCGTAGATAACCCTTTTCAACCCTATAGATTAGGAAGAGCTCTGTTGATGCAACAGGACGACATTCTAACAGGGTTTGACTCTAGTATATTCTTGCACATTAAAAGGTTACAATATATTTTTTCCATCTGTTGACTCTACATTTGGTATGATTATCCCTATATTGGCAGCAAATGAATTCACTAAAAAAGTATTTGGGACATTGTGATATAGTTGAAGATACTCTATAGGTCAATTTAAAAAAATTTTATAAATTAAAAAAAAATAAAAAGACTTTTAATCAATCAAAATGAAAAAAATATATGAAATTAAAGGGAAAGGTATCCATTATTACAGGCGCCAGTGGTGGGATAGGAAAATCCACGGCAAAAAGATTACTTGATGAAGGTAGTAAAGTTGTTTTGGTAGCACGTGATAAAAACAAGCTAAAAAGGACTTTGGATGAGCTTGATAACAGCAACAACATTTTGGCTATTACATCAGATGTGGCCCATGAATCCGAAGTATTAAATGTGGTAGAGCAAACAATATCCACATTCGACAAGATAGACATTCTGATAAACTGTGCAGCAATAATTAACGATCCTGTACCCTTTCACTTAATGACAGAAGACCAATGGACAAGCCTCATAAATGTAAACCTAAAAGGGACTTTCCAACCCACCAAAGCCGTAATTCCAATTATGATAGAGCAAAACTATGGAAACATAATAAACATCTCATCAATGTTGGGAATAAGGGCAATACCCAAAGTCCCATTTTCAGTGTATGGTGTTACGAAAGCAGGCATCATAATGCTAACAAAAAGCATTGCAGTGGAATACGGCCAGTATAACATAAGATGCAATTGCGTTGCACCATCAACAATTCGAAGCCCAATTTTGGAGCCGTATTTGCAGGATGAGAACGCAAAAAAGGTTTTGGAAAACTCATTTCCCTTGAGAAGAATTGGCGAGCCAGATGATGTTACAAATGCCATTTTGTTTCTAGCTTCAGACGAATCCAAGTGGGTGACCGGTACAATTATGAATATAGATGGAGGGATTTCAGCAAAATTATAGATTTAAAAACAAAGTGCCTAGGGAGACTCTATAACGAGATTACCGGTTTGCGAAAACACTTTAGGATAATTATCCATCAATCTATCTAAAACAACTGCTCAATTCAATAAATACCTATATACATTATCTCAAAAATTTAAAAATCATTTGGTTGTACTTGAATTAAATGGGATTAAATCTAAAACCATTAATTACTTCAAATCCTATTAAAATTTCAGATTTAAATAGAAAGGTGATATCAATTGACGCTTTTAATGTGATATACCAGTTTTTAGCAACAATTAGGGGACCTACAGGAGAACTATTGACAAATAGCAAAGGAGATCCAACAAGCCATCTTAGTGGCCTTTTTTATAGGAATATAAATTTAATGTGTGACGGGATTCAATTAATCTATATTTTCGACGGACGCCCCCATAAATTAAAAACAGGTGAGATTGAGAGAAGAAGAAAAGTTAAGCAAGATGCAACTGAAAAATACAATTTGGCTTTACAGGAGGGAAGAATGGATGATGCAAAAAAATTCAGTCAAGGAACCTCCATACTTACCTCAAACATAATTGAAGAGTCAAAAAACATTTTATCATTAATGGGAATTCCACATATTACGGCGCCTTCGGAAGGGGAATCCACAGCCGCATACCTTTCAAAACAGGGAGTAGCATACTCTTGTGTTAGTCAGGATTATGACTCTATTTTATTTGGTGCAAAAAGACTAATAAGAAATTTAACGGTTAGTGGAAAAAGAAAAATCCCCAACAGAAATGTCTACATTGACATAGAGCCAGAATTGATAGAATACGATGGGGTATTAAAAAATAACAATTTAACCCATGAGCAGTTAATTGACTTGGGCATTTTGATTGGAACAGATTTTAACCCAAATGGCTTTAGCGGCATTGGCCCCAAAAATGCCCTAAAACTAATCCAAAAACATAAAAAACTCGAAGATATCGACAAAATAAAAGGTGAACTTTCAGATACACCATATCAGGAAATAAGGGAAATTTTTTTGAATCCAGAGGTTATAGATATAGAGAATTTAAACCTTCAGTTTAAAGAACTCGACAGAGAGAAAACCATAAAATTTCTTTGTGATGAAAAAAACTTTTCCCACGAGAGGGTAAATAACTACATAGAAAAGCTTGACAAACACATCCTCAAAAAGAGCCAATCCCTTGATAAATGGTTTTGATGAATGGATAAATGGATAAATGGATGAATAAAGTTAATTTATCTTATCAGGCTCAAAGTTTAACTTGGATTTTTTCATTGCAGTATTTTTTTCAGATTTAAACCTTTCCAAATCATAGCTATTCATATCAACAAACTTTATTCCCTCTGCTATAACAGGATTGACCTGTTTTATCAATGAGTACATCTGTTGACAAATATTCCTATAATCAATGTGACCCTGGGGAGTTGTTCGAAGCTCTATCATATGACACGCTTCACGAAGATTCATCTTTATAAAATACGGATACCTATAAGCAAAATTTACTAAATATTGCGCTTCACTGGGCATGCTTGGCGAGATTAGATTATAGGACTCATTGCAAAGATACATGCAATCATTGTAATCCTTTTCAATTCCCAATTCAGTTATTTCACGCGGAGTGTCATATCCATATTTTGTAGATAGCAATTGTCTGCTCATTGTTAGCAGTCTATGCCTGTGGAGATCTCTAAACATTCCATAGTTTGTCACCAATTCAAATGAATAATCGATTACCTCAAAAGCTCGCCCGGGCCTATGTCGCCTATTTTGTCTAAATTGAGTGTAAAGTCTGATGATTTGCTGTCTTTTGTCATCAGTTAGCGAATGAGAGTAATTTAACAAATTATCCTGCGATTGATCTTTTCCGTACTCAAACAATATCGATGAAACCAATTTTATCTCAGCCTCATGGTTTGGAGTGTAGGAGAGCAGTTTAACGTTTGCAGAGTTATTTGAATTTGAATTTGAATTTGAACTATTTTCACTGTATGCCTGTAAATCCGATTCTAATATTTGGTGTATTGAATCTCGGGTCTTTGCCAAATAATCGTTATATAAAATACTGTACTTGTCTTTTGAGCGTTTGATAAACGGCTCAATGTATTTTCCCAATTCACCATACAACTGATTACCTATTTCTTGGATTTCACCCAAATCTGAATAAAGAGCATTAAACAAAAGATACTCGAATGCCCTTCCATTTCCAGTGATTGCGAGGTTTGTAAGGGTTGAAGAGGGAAGAAAATTTCTCAATATGTCTAATGCCTTTGCCTTAATTGTTGAATTGTATATTTTTTTTGCGTTCTCTATGTCATCTGAATTGTTTAAATGACTGAAAGGACTTTCATTTTTATCGGTAGAATTATAAAAATGTAGATCATCGATAGGAATTTTCTCCTTAAGGTAATTTTGCATAGGCATGATATTTTTAGAGTAAGTTTCAAACGACAAATCACATGACCGTATAAAGTTATCAGCATAGGAAGAAGACAAAATTTTTTTGTCTCTGTAATATTTATAGACTCCATTGACCTTTTTGTCAAAAGCTACATAACGAGAGGACTTTTCTAAAAACGACAAACCAATTCGGTGGTCCTCAATTTTTTGGGCAGATATATTAGAGATCCACTCTATAGCGCATTGCGCTGTTCCAAGTTCAGCAACAGAATCATCGCCATACTCCAATAGGACTTTGCTATAGAACTCCGTTCCCCTATTAGGATTAGATAAAAATTCATCTATAAAAACACGGCGCATTGTCTTATCGGTTCTAGAATACCTAGACATTAGTGCTCCACGGTCAACCTGATTTGAGGTAATAATTACAAATACTGCTTTATCAGAATTGGAAAAATGAGATTCAAGTTTTTGTTTTTCATCTAAGGTAAAATTTTCTTGGTACATGTTTTCCATATCGCACAACTCACTTTATTATCAATTACTACAATAATGTAGTTAAATAATTATTATAAATTAATTAACATATTTTCACACAGTGAGCATTATACCAACTCTTAAATAAAAAACCATGAGCGAATTGAAGCTCGAATTTGTGGGTAAAAAAGTTAAAGACATGTATGGAACATACATTGGAAAGGTTATAGGCATAATAACAGATATTGAAGGATCTATAGAATCAGTTAGTGTAGATTGTGGCTCTGGTGGTATAAAAAATTTACCATATGAGCAGCTTTTGGTTCAAGGAGATTATGTTATATTTATTCCGAGATGGAGGCTTGATGCTCAAAAACTATTACGTGAAAAATCTCTGACCTTAAAAAGAATAAACGCACTGCAGGAAATTGTCTCTGAAAATGACAGTATGAAAGACGATGCAGAATTGAGCTATTTGAAATATGAAAAAAGACTTGACAAATTGGGTGAAAACACCAAAGAAATAATCGAAAGGCTCCATCAAAGAATATCAGAATTGGACATAGAATCAAAAAGAATAAAGACAGTTCTATTTGACGCAAAATTGCAATATAAAAGCAACGAAATAACAGACGACATATATCAACAAATTAACTTGCATACTAGCGAATTAATAGATCACATAAATCTAGAAAATTCAGAAATTAAAAACATAATTAATAAACTAACCCAACAAACCGTAGATAACTCAGTAGCACCCTCAAACAATGAGATACAGGAAAACACCATAAACATTCACAACGAGGATAAAGAAACATTAGAAAACAGCCAAATAAATGAGGAGGAATTGGGTAACAACGGCATAGATGATAACAATCAAGGATTACAAAGGGAGAATGAGGATGAGGAAGGAATCAAAAAGGAATTGGAGGATTCTGTTCCGGGCATTTCTAACACCATTGAGAATGAGAATGAGAATGAGCGTAACGAGATAAGCCAAATAATTACGTCTGCTAATTAGAGTATTGGCAAAACAAAAAACAACAGAAAAAGTAATGTACTGGTTCACATTTTAAGTTCCATTTTATTCTATTTTGTTCTATTCTATTTTATTTTAAGGCGCTGCGCTAAATTATCAGAAATTGCCATATCTTAATTTTTAATGTTTAAATGACTTTAGATCGTTTCAAACATTAAAAAATAAAAGGTGTTATTCCTGTTTTTGTGTATTTAAAAGTTCACCTATTTCATTATGCATTTTCAGAAAGTTTAACCCTTTTCCTGTTGTTTTGTATGTCTGTAAGCCTTCAATATATTCAATTAAATTATTTTCAATTAATACCGATAGATACTCACGTAACTGCGCATAGCTTAAGAAGGCCTTATACATGATTTTTGTCTTTGTAGCACCGCCATTTGCTGCGTCAAGAATCATTGCTACTATTTCTGTTCTACTTCTATACTTCACATTTATTTTCGTTCTCTTTATTTATTTTAATTTATTGCTACAATTACATATAAAATTCATCTATAGATTTATTATATAGATTAAAAAAAGCATTTAAGTAAACAGATTTCATTTCAGTTTTAATGGTTAACGGTTCAAAACTAGAAAATAACGATAATACCAATAATATTTCACTTGAAGGCAAAAAGATAAAAAAGATAAAAGACAGGGCAGCAGACAATCCGGACCAATTCTGGGCAGAATGCGCAAAGAATTTGGTATGGTTTAAGCAATGGGATAAAACAGTTGACTGGAATCCCCCTTTTGCAAAATGGTTTCAGGGCGGTAAAATAAATGCCGCATACAATTGCCTTGATAAACACATGGAATCGGAAATAAAAAACAAGGCAGCCATCATTTGGGAAGGAGAAAATGGAGAATCAACTACTTTAACCTACAATCAGGTATATTGCAAGGTAAATCAATTAGCCAATGCTTTAAAAAAACTCGGAATAAAAAAGGGAGATCGAGTCACAATTTACCTTCCAATGATACCAGAACTGCCTATCTCAATGCTCGCCTGCGCAAGAATAGGAGCGATTCATTCGGTAATCTTCTCAGGATTCAGCTCCCAATCAATAGCTGATAGGGCAAACGATTCTAAATCCAGAATAATTATAACAGCCGATGGGGGTTACAGAAGAGGAAAGACAATTCCACTAAAGGACATAACAGATGATGCAGTAAAGAAAAGTCCAAATGTTGAAAAAGTAATTGTGGTTAGGAGAACAAATAAGGAAATAGCAATGGGTGAGGAAGATCTTTGGTTTGACGATATAACCAATCAAGAATCCAATTTATGCGAATCAGAATGGATGGACAGTTCTGATCCGTTATTCATATTGTATACCTCAGGAACTACGGGGAAACCAAAGGGGGTTGTTCATGGAACGGGAGGCTATTTAACGCATTTATATAACTCGGCCAAGTGGGTTTTTAATTTTGTATCTACAGATATTTTCTTTTGTACAGCTGACATAGGATGGGTAACGGGACACAGTTATGTTGTTTATGCACCGTTAATGCATGGGGTTACAGAGATAATGTATGAAGGAGCGCCTGACTTTCCTAACCAGGGAAGGTATTGGTATATTGTGGAAAAGCACGGAGCCACTATCCTTTACACAACACCAACAGCGTTAAGGGCATATATGAGACACGGCGATGATACACCCAATTCCTTTAACCTGTCTACATTGCGTTTATTGGGTACGGTTGGAGAGCCAATAAATCCAGAGGTTTGGTTATGGTATTATAATGTAATCGGGAAACAAAACTGTCCAATTGTCGATACATGGTGGCAAACTGAAACCGGTGGAATAATGGTTAGTATGTGTAGTGGAATAGAGAATATCAAAATGAAACCCGGATCAGGAACCTTCTCGCTTCCAGGCATAGAAATAGAAATAGTGGGCGAGAGCGGGGAAAAAGTTGAAAGTGGGAAAAAGGGTTATTTAACCATAAAAAAGCCATGGCCGGGAATGTTGCTATCATTATGGAATGATGATGAAAGATACAAAAAGACATATTGGGAAAAGGCACCAGACCGTTATTTTGCGGGAGATTTTGCGTACGTCGATAAAGATGGCTATATTTGGATATTAGGAAGGTCGGATGACATCCTAAAGGTCGCAGGACACAGGTTAGGAACAATAGAAATAGAAAGTGCTTTTGTATCTCATCAATCAGTAACAGAGGCTGCAGTTACCAGTAAAAATGATGAAATAAAAGGTGAAACAATAATAGCATTTCTAGTGCTAAAATCAGGGTTTGTTTCCTCCGAGCAATTGAACAGGGAAATGAATGAACACATAAGAAATACCATAGGGCCTATTGCTGTTGCCGAAAAGATATATTTTGTAAATAAATTACCCAAAACACGAAGTGGTAAAATAATGAGAAGGCTGTTGAGATCAATAGTAAATAAAGAAACCATTGGTGACATAACAACCTTAGAAGACGAAGCTTCTGTTGAAGAGATAATTCATGAAATAAATCAAATCAAAAAATACATTTAGCATTAGTAGTGCGGTATTCTTTACATTTTGAAGCTAAATGGATAGAACCTCTAATTTTGATATATTGGTTATGCCATTTTGATTGATAAATCCCGAATGGGCAGCCAGAACAAATTTTGACGGTTTTGTATTTTTAAATGTGCATGTAGAGAAATCCAGGACATTGTCACAAGGTTGCGCGTCTCTCACAGTATAAACGAGATTGCCCTGCTGATCAAACCACAGTAAATCTAATGGATATCTGATGTTTAATAACCACATAGCATACAGATCAGGCTTGTCATAAACTAATAATAATCCCGAATTTGATGATTGGTTTTCCTCTCTAAACATTAACCATCTCTGCCTTTCGTCTTCCGAATCGGCTATCTCAACATTGATGATCTTATCATCAATCTTTATTGTCCCTATCGAAAAATCAAGGTTTCTATTTTTAATATCTGATGGAACAAACATCAATCCCAAAATCCCTATTATTATGGAAGAAATAATTACAGGAAAAAGAAGGGTTATTTTGTTTACCACATTTATTCAATGATTAAAGTACACCTATTTTAATAAAAATCATTAATAATGGGCATAAAATCAAATGAAAATTTAGATACGAATAAAATATGTATTTTAGATATTATATTTGAGATTCCCCGCAAGCTGGGCACAGTCTGGTAGTTTTAGACATTTTTGAACCGCATTCAATACAATATCTAATTTCGTTTTTGCTCATCAAATAATATAGACATTCACTTCTAATATATTATTTGCATTGAAAGTTAACCAATCAAGTGCCCTAAAACTCCAAGTAAGTTTGCCGTATGTTTTGATCTATCACCATCACAGACAAATCGCTAAAATCCTTATTTTCCAACGAATCCATTTTTCCTTTGTATACAGTCTCTTTTTCATCATTGGTCAGGTTTTCAAATATCCAAACATCAATTTTCGAAGTATCTATCCCATTTTTTTTTAAAAATAAAGAGATATCAGACGGCATGAAATTCTTTGATGGAATAGATGGCCATGGCCGGGGCAC
>JBKJYK010000143.1:0-4865 GCA_046715515.1 Candidatus Nitrosocosmicus sp. | reverse complement strand
ATTGTAATAGGTAGGGAAATAGGCAATATTGAAAAAGCTCAGCAACTGGTAAACTGATTAACCAAAAGGATACGGCATATTCATCAAATGCTAAAAGATTGTAACAACGATAATAAAGTTAAAAAGCAAAAAATCATTTGCCTGGAATGGATAACTCCTTTCTTTATAGCAGGTCATTGGGTTCCTCAAATGGTTGAAATTGTGGGTGGAATAAATGGGATTGGGAAAACAGGCACAGTGTCTAGAGTTATCTCTATAGATGATCTTGTAAAATTTGAGCCGGATAAAATCATAGTCATGCCATGTGGTTTTGATATGGAAAAAACTTGCAATGAAGCAATGAAACTGAACAAAGATGAAAAATGGAATTCCTTAATGGCAGTAAAGATGCAGGAAACATATGTTGTGGATGCTAATTCATTTTTTAGCAAACCGAGCCCAAGAATAGTTACCGGAATAGAAATATTGGCAAAGATACTTCATCCTGATTTGTTTTGGAAGTTAAGAACTCCAGACAACAGCTATAAAAAATTGTGAAATGGTCAGTTGGATAGTGTGGTATCAAGTCCATTAACGCAAGACCCTAATGCAATGTTATAACACAAACAACCATTTTTGGTTCCATTAGTGGTAAAGCTTACAGGGTAAGAAAAGGATTGGTCATCTTTATTTGAACTTAATGAGTTTACAGGCAAAAATACAACTGACTCTAAATCCTCTGTATTGTCGTTATAGCCATACAATAGATTTGAAATTTTTACATCAAGCCTTATTGGATATGGCCTATTTGAGATTTTATTCCACCATTCAATGCCAGTAAAAAAGTTTGAGAATTGGAAAGAAAATGAGGGAATATTGCTCAAGTCCAGCACAAACAATTCATCAGTCTCGTTGTTGAGGTTTTTAAGGTAGTATTCAATTGATGAGTACGATTTGTTAAATCTAATTTGTCTTAGGTAAATGTTCCCGGTCTCAGGGAGAACTTTGTTGAATCTATATTTATTGTAACCACTGAAGATTGTTTCAAAATAGTTCTGGTTATCAAATTGGCAAATTAGATTTAACTCTACTGCGACGTTCTGTTGATTGAACATCTCCAATAAGTATAACATCCATGATTTATCGGGTATGTCGTTTTTAAGTTCCTTGTTGATCTTTATATCATCTGATATAATGTTAAATTTTTTAAAATAATCCCTGTAATAGATTTGCGGATTATTTATTGAGCCAATCCAATAATGCAACAGCATCAGTACGCTCATCAATTACTTAAAACGAGTAAAAAGGAAGTTGTTAGTTCGCAATTTTCGAAGAAGAGATAATATGTGGGAATATCACCTATCCTGTTGGACAGGCCTCAGTAAAATCTCGTTTACATTTACATGGTTTGGTGTTTGCAAAGCATAGAGAATGGAGTTTGCTATATCGTCTGCTTGCAAAGGCTCCATCTTTTTCACATTTTCAATAAAAGCATTCAAAGAAGTATCGGTTATGGTCTCAGTCAATTCCGTTGCTACAACACCGGGCTCAATACAGGTTACCCTGATATTGGCTCTTATGCTAAACTCTTGTCTTAGCCCTTCACTAAATGCGGTAATAGCGTGTTTTGTTGCGCAATAAACACTTCCAGCAGGAAAAACAATTCTTCCTGCTGTTGACGACATGTTTACAATATGGCCCGATTTATTTTTTACCATGTGTGGTATCACCGCAGCCGTGCAATAGAAAACCCCTTTTACGTTTACATCAACCATTCTGTCCCATTCATCAATTTTTTGGTTTTTTATAAAACTCAGAGGCATTATTCCGGCATTATTAATTAAAATGTCGATGCTGTTATATCTTTCAAGAGCAATTTTTGCAAAATTAAAACAATCGTCTTTTTGTGTAACATCAAGTTTCTGAATGATTATTTCACCATTTAGATTTTCTATTGTACTTTTTAATTCGTTTAATCTTTCAATTCTCCTTGCCCCTGCTACAATTTTAACTCCCTCTTTTGCAAGTGCTATTGCAGTTGAATACCCAATTCCACTGCTAGCTCCTGTGATTAGGGCAACTTTACCTTTAATCATTAAAGGAGGTATGACCGATTTATTTTTAAGTCTATTTGTTTTTGCTTAAAAAATTAAACACACTGGTTATGGTTTTGTCTTTTTTACTTGTGGTATTTGTAATATGGTCATGTCTAATATATTTAATTACTTTACGCAATATTGCCTCCAAGACATAAAAAGGTTAATAATTTCCATCTAATTAATACTACAATGACTTCTGGAAGATATTTTAACAAAGGTGTAAAAGCCCTCGATGAGCCAAATGTAGGTTTTGTTGCGAGAGAAACATCTGATAAAATTGTGATATTTGGAGAAAAAAATGAGAGATATGATGTGCCAGTAAAAGAGATCCAACAAGTTGGCGCAAATGTTTTGTTGGGCCTTAAGTATGCCGACTTGGAGAAATACGCGGTTCCAAGAAACTCTCCACTCCCAACCAGCAGAATAGATCCATGGGAAGATCACAATTCAGTTACTGATCTGGCAAGTTATGAAGGTAGGTATCCTCAATCCCTTTTTAATAAAGGGGTGAGGGCAAAAAATGAGGATGATGTCGGACATGTTTTTAAAGAAACAAATGACAAGATTGTAATTTTTGGTCAATACAACAAAAGATATGACGTGCCTAAAAGTGAAATCTACCAAGTTGGAATGAATGTTATTCTAAAAATAGACTATCCTGAGATAACAAAATACGAGGTTAACAAAGACAACCCTTTGCCCACAGGTGAACCTGTACACACGCTCCAGGATGAAGCATTCCCTGAAAACAAATCCTGATAGGTATGGATTTGGGAATTTGAACCAATACCGTAAACACCTAAATTTTTTGTTTAAATTTAACATAAAGTATCGATTTGACGCTATTGCCCATCAGTTCCAAATCATATGGTAAAAACAATCTTTTTGTAAGTTAGATTCATCCTTAATTACATAGTATCTTTAATTCTAACTTTGTCACACAAGCAAAATTTTGAGTTGAATTAAGGTTTGTTGGTGAAAGCCAATATAAGGCAGGTAAAAAAAATTCAATTTGAGTTGGATTATGATGGGGAATGTAGAAAGGGTTTAAAACAGAACAATTCAATCGTATGGAAAAATGAAACCTCGAAAAAAATTTGAAAGTTTTGCAGCAGAATAGATAAAAAGTTAAAAATACTATTAAAATACATTGGTTGTTTTGTAAATTTTTAAAATAAAATGTATATATAGAATTTCTATTTAAATAAAAACAAATATCAACAATGATAAAACCATTATTCCCTTCTGAAATCATCACAAAAAAAAATCAAATGGAATGTCAAAATGAATAACAAAGACACTGTCTTGATAGTTAATCCAAATTCCAATAGTGGACTAACAGGTAAAAACTGGGAATCCCTATATCAAACACTTTGTGAATCATTTGGTAAGGATTTGGAGGTTGCATTCACAAAAAAAAGTGGTGATGGAACAGAGTTATCCAGAGCCTATTTGAAAAAAGGCTTTAAGAACATTATACCTATTGGTGGCGATGGAATGATAAACGAAGTAGCAAACGGATTTTTTGAAGAAAACAATGAGATAAATTACAACTTTGATATAAAAGTCCAAGACGACAATAATGACTATTTATCGTTATTGCCCCTAAAACCTATAAACCCAGAAGCAATAATGACCGTACTGCCTAGTGGAACAAGAAATGTATTGATACAGTCCCTTGACTTGCCTAATGACTTTAAGGAATGCTGCACAGCTTTAGGTAACTGTAAAACATTCAAAAAAATAGATGTCATAGCTGCCTTAATTACTGACTCTGAGAATTCCTCTAAAAATTTGATGAGGATTTTTCTCAATGCCGCAGAGATAGGCATTGGTGCAGAAATAATTAGTAAAGCAAAAGAAATACGGAATAAAGTTAACAACAGGCTTTTATCCACAATCGCCGGATTAATAACCACTGTACCGACTTTCAAAAGTGATGTTTGTGAAATAACAATAGGCCTAAACAAAGAAAGCGGTATTGATGACAAAGTCATTACTAAAATGACTATGGGTATTATATCTAATGGCAGGTTTCTTGGTGGTGGAGTTCAGGCCGCAACAAATGCCAGCATTAATGATGGATTGCTTGATATAGTAATAATAAGAAACTCCGACGGTTTGGGGATTGTAAACGAGATTATCAACTTGAAAATTGAAGATCAATCCAAATCAGAGGGTGGAGGTGGTTCTGGTGGAAATAACATTTACTATACCCAATCAAAGAATGTTTCAATTGCTACAACAGGTGACAAAAACATTATTGTTACTTTAGATGGTGAACCAGCAGGTATTCTTCCGGCATTTTTCAAAATATTTCCAAATTACCTAAACGTTAGGATTTGACATTTCGTTTATTTTGAATATTTTTTAGCGATTTTATCAAATAGCAAGCATAATTAAATTCTTATTGCTTTACATCTGTGATTTTAATCCACTTAATCAAAACAGCAATTGATTAAAAAATGTGGGCTCCAGATATTTTAGATTCAGACTCATAATTCCACATGTTAAGCAATAACTTTTCACCATAACATGTGTTTTTTTTACACATGGGGCGCCGAAGTTAATGTAATGATAAAATCATTTGATTCACTGCTAAACGTTGTATAAAATATACTGTATGGCAATTCAATTAATATACATATATGTATAATATTTAACTTAAGTTAAAAAGATTACATTACTTGGCAGCCCATTTTTCTTTTCTTTCATTTGATTTACTTACATTCCAAGATAATTGCGCTAATAGATGCCGACATATACAATAAACAATAACTTCTGAGT
>JBKJYK010000142.1:0-2587 GCA_046715515.1 Candidatus Nitrosocosmicus sp. | reverse complement strand
GTACACTACAAAAAGGTCTAACTGGTTTCTTTTGTCTGTTGACAGACACTTTCACTTAGAGTTGTTATGGATACAGAAATATGATTTAATGTTGAGTATACAATACAGGTAGGCAATTAGTTACTGCTTACTCGGAGCTTGGCGCTTTTTATTGTATTTATGTTAGTAACATCATTTGAGTCAATTTTTAATTTGAAAGGAGCAGACTCTGAAGGTAGAATTGTTAATGGGTGGGTATATGTAAATGATGTGCCTATTACAGTATTGTTTTTATCATAAAATGTTGTTATTACTTTAACAAAATTTTTTTCAGCATTTGCTTTATTCAATACCTCACCAACTAAATAAAATACATTTCCTGAAAGATAGTTACTCATACTAGTAACATTAAGATTTGAACTCGAAGTAAATGGCGATACGGTTATCTTTAGGTGGGCAACATTCACTGTGTTGTCATCAAATGATGGCAATGGTATTGACGAGGTGTTAGGTTTTGAAAATGGTGACTGATTAAAAGGTAAAGAGGAAAGGATTGGTGGAAAGGATTGTTGCGATCGTTGTGATGACTGGTTGGAGAGCAAAAGCGATGGCGATGGGGATGACTGGTTGGAGAGCAAAAGCGATGGCGATGGCGGAAGAGATTCAGATATCAAAGGATTGGCAGTGTTGCTTCCCGAAGTTGATAACGAGGATGAGCCCATCTCGTTGTTATCTTCCTCAATCTTGCCAGAAAAAATTGACGATGGGGAAGACGATATTAAATGCGATAGTGTAGAGGATAATGTCTCCATTTGGTTTAAATTTTTAAAATCTGACAATTGCTGCTGGGTTATCAACAGATTAGACAATGATTGAGAAATATTTTTATTTTGAATAGACTGCAGAGTTTTGTTCATATTTACATCTATAGATTGTACTAATTCTTGCATCATTGAAGTGGTTCTGTCGGTTGTTTGGGTATGAAAAGCATATGCTGGTTTTTGTTCTTTTGTGCTTAAAAGAGAAGAAAGAGACAAGTCCATAACATCGTTAAGAACCGTTACTGTTATAGTCATTGCAAAAGATAATAACAAAAAGAATATCTTTTTAGTTGTAATGATCGAAGATATAGTTATTTATAATTTACAGTCATATTAATATTTTTAATTTTTGTGCATTTTCTTGCACATTTATGTGTTACATTAAGCATTAATCAGGTTTTATAAAAAATATTGATAGTGATACTTTTTGTCATTCACACAATCGCTTTGGTTTGATAGAATAGATGAATATTAGTTACCTTTAATATAATCATGATCACAAAAAGTATGACATTATGGCAATTTGAATCTTGATTTGAGACTTGGTTAACAGTTGGAAAATTTCTGATGGAAGAGGAATCACTTAAACTTTAAGTAATGAATATAGATTAAATGCGATATTGGTAATTTATTTATTTAGAGATACTGATTTTTTTTGTCATTCTTACGTATTCGTATACTTTAAACTACTAACCTTCCTTTGACTTTCCAAAAGATGAACCAAAACCAATGTAATCATAGTTTGTAGATTTGAGTGGATTGCCGCACATTTACGAACCTATATGTGAATATCAAATTATTGAAATATCTCTGTTTATAACAATCTTTTTCTATCACAATGTAAGGTAAACAACAAAAGTAGGTTAGCAACTTCAACATACTTTATATTATCTAATAACTGTCTCATAATTGGATACAACATTTTTAATAATGCAAATATAATGTCACAGTATTATATTATGTCCAATAATATTACTACTTAATTCTGATAATATTTTCAAACTTTTTAAATATTTGTATAATAACGTAATAAACATACAAGATTGTCAGTTACACATTCAATACCAAAGTCAAAAACACAAAATCCCCAGAATAAAATTAGATTAACAACAATGATACTTTCAGTCAGTGTAATAGCATTTTATTTAACTTATTATGGTAGTTATCATTTTTCTTTTTATGAGATACCGCATTTACAATTGGCGCATGGTGCAGGGCCTTATCCACCACTACATGAACCTCTTTACTCCTACACCAATCATATTGAGCATAAAGACAAGGATGGCAAAGACAGAGACCATGACAACGACAACGACGGCAAAGGGCACCACCGATCAGAACTTAACATTCCCAATAATTATAACACCCTAGGCAATGTTGAAACTGAAAGTGCAAGTGACGTGATCATTGGACAAGGACTCATCATAGGGACGAACGCGGATAACTACATTGTTGGAAGCGAATTTGATGATACGGTATTTGGGAAGGATGGGAATGACCTCATTAGAGCACTAGGTGGTACCGATAGCGCATATTCTGGAAATGGTGACGATACTGTATACGGTGGGGATGGAAACAACCAGGAGTTTGGGGAAGATGGTGACGACAACGTTATCGGTGGACCATTCAACGACCTTCTTTCAGGAGGTAATGGAGATGATCACATTATTGGCGAAGGGGGTGATGACTCAATGATGGGAGGCGCGGGAGCAAACTTCTTTGATTGTGGTGAGGGTGTAGACACCATATTGGATTACAATCCAAGTCAGGGAGATGTAATATCAACC
>JBKJYK010000141.1:0-8805 GCA_046715515.1 Candidatus Nitrosocosmicus sp. | reverse complement strand
AACATAGCATTGTACAAAGCCTATTTCCTGTTCATATACTGGGCAATCGACAGATTCCAATTTCATCCTTTTTAGCATTTTTGGGCTAACACCCTTTAGCTTCAGCTTTCCCTTTTCATCCATCATTCCAGAGCTTTTGAGCTCTTGTTTTGCTCTTTCTGAAATTTTTATTGATTTTTCCACTTGTTTGATTGGAACATCATATTTTGTTTCGGTTGTTTCGGGCGATATACTCATTTTGATTGATTATAATTGAACCTGATTAGTTATAAAAATTTTCATGCTGTTGTTTTTTTTTATTTTGCATTCTCTTTGAAATTGGCATAACTTTATTATATATATATCCAATAATATTGTGTTTGAAAACTTATGTTATTTCGAAAAAAGAGACTGAAAAGGTTCTTGGTCTTTTAAATAAGACGTGGACAAACGTGTCCATACCAAAAGTTAAAAATATCAAAGTTTTCGAAATTGAAAATAACAAAAGTATTGTTGTAATTGATTCGCTATTGGGGGTTTTTATCAACAACGAGTTTATGCTCCCGTTTTTGGGAAAAACAGACATTCTTGATAAGTTTCCATCCATAACAGTTGACTCTGGTTCCATAAAGTTTATTTGCAACGGAGCAAAAATATTGCGTCCTGGCATTGTTAAGTTTGAAAGCTTTGCCAAAAATGAAATTGTTGCGGTTAAAGATGAGAGGTTTGCAAAATACCTATCTGTGGGTTTGGCTTTAGATGACAGCAGCGTCGCAGATAAAATGCAGAAAGGCTATGTTGTCGACAATCTTCACTTTGTAGGGGATAAATTTTGGAACTCCTATAAGGAAATCTCGTTTAGGATATGATTTTTCATCCCTTTTGTTGGCAATTGGTGAAATTTATATATCCGAGTAATTTTTTACAATGACATGTTAACTGGAAAGATGACTGCTGTTTGGTTGATAGTTATAACGATGGTTTCAATAGTAGTGGTTCCACTTATGATAATATATTTTGCGATGCTTTTGCCATATGACCAAGCACATCCAGAGGCACACTCTGGCGAATTTATATTGGGTGTGATTGCACTTGTTCCCAATATTTCAGCGTTGGATTTATTAGCGTACCCATAATATAAAACCGAGCCAGGTCACGCCCTAATTTTTTATTTGAAAATTCGGGGTTCATTCTTGTCAATCTAAGTTTACGTCTTTATCAACTATTATTGTATATTTGTTAAATAACCACGTTTTTAAAGAGACGCTATATATTGACATTAGAATTAAAAGTTCATCCGTCATTTTTTAAAGAGTTCGCCACAAAGACTTGGGTTTCCCCATATGAAATAATACGCGAATTAATTGAAAATGCTTTTGATGAGGATGCAACAAGAATAATCGTTACTGTACTCAGTAATGGAAACGTTGTGATTGAAGATGACGCAGGCATGGGTGCCGACTCTATTGACAAATTCTTGGTTTTAGGTTCACCCCATAAGGCTAATGATAACTTGTCACCCAAGCTAAAAAGAATCAGGACTGGGAGATATGGCACTGGACGTCTTTCCTTTTTAACCTCATTTGACAACATGAAAATCAGGACCAAGCTAGATAATTTCCATAAAACTTTGGTTATCAATGGCGACGCATTGGAAAATCTTTTTGCAGGGCATTCACAATTGCAGGAGCTAAAAGAGGCACCGTTAAATAGAAACGGAACAGAAATATTTCTATATAATTCCAAAATCAACATAGATGCAATAAAACTATCAAAAGAACTAAAGAAACTCTCTATTTTGAAATACCCCCTTTTTGAAGTATACGTAAAAAACTCTGAATTTTTCAGGGAATGGGATCTTGCTGATTCCCAAATTGTTAAATCACCTGATGTTCAAGGCTATAGAATCATCGTGAATATTACTTCAAACCCAAGCATATCTGGCGAGATTGTTATCGCAAAAAGGCCATTAGGTCAGGATGAAAAGGGAATTGCAATAATGGTGGGCAACCATGTGGTTAAAAGAACTACCTTTGGTTTCGATAACAAATTGAGCAAGGTAACAGGCTATGTTAAATGTGATCAATTAACCTCCAGATTTGCCGATAAATCGGCGCTAATTGAAAATGAGGAATACTTTAAGTTCAATCAATCGATGAAAAACTTTATTGTTGAACAGGTGCTTCCCAGTTTGACCGAATATGAGGATGTTCTAATCACACGGGAAGAATCAAAGATTTATAAAGAAATAGACAAAGTAATGGGTCAAGCTGTTTTAGAAATGATTCAAACAAATGAAGAAATCCAAGGTTTTGAGACTGTAGAGGTTGTTGATGGCAATGTTGAATTGGATAATCCTCAATCACCAACAGACTGCCAATATCTCATTTCTTCTCCAAAAGACAACGAAAATGGCATCAACAAAGAAAACAGACATTCTCAAAATATGACAAAAACTTCTTCGCCTGAGGTGACTAATGACGTTTCCATAAATTCCGGAAAGGACCAGCCAAAACCGACTTTGCAAAAGGAAAAAAACAACATCATTGACGATAACAAAAATGATCAATTTTCTGCAAAATCTGAGAATAACTCTGACTCTTCCGAAATTACAAAGTTTCCTTTACAGGGTAACGCAAATGAACAAATCGTTTGGAATGATGCAGGCAATTCTAGAATTAACACAAAATCGATTCAAAACTCCCCAGCATCGTCATCCGTTATTTCTCAAAATATGATTTCTGCAGTTGACTCTTTTAATAACGGAATTGGTTTATCAGGCAACAGCGCTACATTTGATTCGCATAATGCTGATGCAGCCAAAGACAACAATTACTATCAGTTATCCAACAATAACAACAACAACTCATCCATAATTTTAGGAATTGAAAATGCATTAGTAAAAAAAACACTGAGAAAACCCATATTAAAAAAAACCTTTACCTTAAAAAAAATAGGATACAAAGTCATTCCATATGAAGATGAATCTGATTCCAGATACAGCTTTACAAATGAAAATATTGTTTTTGTAAACAAAGCCCACTCCACGTATAGAGTTGAATCCGAAAGGGGAGATGAGTTTCTTTTCAGACACATTACAAACATTGTGGCAGAGGTGGTTGTAGGTTCTAAATACCCTGAAGCTAGAGATATTTTGGAAATTCAAAACAAACTCATCTCTGAAGCTATCAAGATACACGATTGTTTGTTTTTGAAAAAATAGATAGTATAGAAACGACTAAATCTAACTCTTTTTTTTATTTAATAAATGGCTTTTCAATTTATGCCCGGTGCAACAGCAGTTGGTATTACCTATGATAATGGTGTATTATTAGCTTCTGAAAAAAGAGTCTCATATGGTAATTTTGTAGTTAATAAAAATACTAAAAAAACATTTGCTGTTACTGACCACGTAGGTGCTGCATGTGCAGGGATGGTTGCAGATATGCAAGTGCTCGTGCGACAAGTGAGTGCTTTATCCAAAATTAGGCGATTGGAAACTCGAAGAGTTGTGCAACCAAATTCCGTTGCAAAACTAATGTCCGTTATCATGTTCGAAAGAAGATATTTCCCACTGTTAACCCAGGTGATAGTTGGAGGCATTACAACAAATAAACCCGAGATTTACACCTTGGATCCACTTGGGTCTGTTTTACCGGATAGATACGCGGCTGTTGGTACAGGTGCAGAGATGGCCTTGGGTGTAATGGACGCGGACTTTACGGAAACCATGGATGAGGAAAAGGCAACTAATCTTGCATTAAGAGCCATTCGATCCTCAATACAGAGGGATTCAGCAAGTGGTGACGGTATCGATATCTTAATCATCAACAAGGAAGGAAAAAGAGAGATTTCTCAAGCAGCATAACTGGATTATTGGATATCACAGTTTATCCCATTATCCCAATTTTATTTACTTTATATGCATCCGTTATATTACTCCTCCCACTAAAAAAGATACAAAAGGGCAAAAAACACTTTTTTAGAAATGTCTGATTATTTTATAAAATGAATTGATGTTAATTGAAGGTTTCTTTAGCCATTATGTTCATTCAATATTTTAACAAACTTTACTATTTCCACCAAAACTTGCCTTCACACACAATACGAAATATAAAAAATTTAAAAGCATTGATGGTGTTTGTGGCTTTGGGTGTTGATTTTATAACCCATATGACAACAATCAGAACAAACCCGAGGTCGCAGAATAACTTTAAAGGTTGTGCTTGATATGCAAAGAAGGAAAAGGAGACAAGGTCGCCATATCTACTGCAGTTTTAGAGATGTGTAAAAAGGTAGCAGACTCGCTATTAGTCTTAGGATATCCACAGTGTTATTTGATGACAAGTTTAAACAAGGTAGTCTCTGCATAGATTATATTTCCATTAACCCAAAAAAATAAAGGTAGATACCGTACAGCTTATTTAGGGCTCGTAGCGCAGACCTTTATAAACAAAGGGCGTAAAATGGATAGCGCGGACGCCTCCTAAGCGTCAGGTCGAGGGTTCAAATCCCTCCGGGCCCGCTACAATATAGGTTCTTTTAAGTGGGTTCTGAGAATTATAAGATGTAAGAATAAGTGGTAGAAAACAACAACAATGGCATACAAACAAACCTTTGGTCACTGTATTTATATGCGTTAAAGTCGCCAGTAACCCGAGAAAAGTACCAAAAGAGACTGGAAAAGTTTTTTGACTTTATAGACTTGGGAGGCCAGACTGTAGAGGAGAAAAGCAAATGTTTCATTCAGATTGTGGAAAGGGAAGGAAGTCAGTGGGTCTTTAACAATTTAATCGATTTTATGCAGTTTCATCTTGGCAGAGTACATAACAAAGAAATCACAGGAGCCACCTTAAGAAATTACCTAAAGGGCATAAAACTATTCTGTGAGATGGCCGATATCCCCATAGCATGGAAAAAAATAACCAGAGGGCTTCCAAGAGGCAAGAACTATGCGGATGACAGAATTCCCACACTAGACGAAATCCAGAAATTGCTGGAATACCCTGACAGGAGAATCAAAGCCATTGTATACACTATGGCCTCGTCTGGCATTCGCTTGGGTGCATGGGACTACCTTCAATGGGGCAATATAAGACCAATAATGGAAGATAAAAATGGTATGGAGGTCAAGGCTGCAAGGTTAATTGTTTATGCGGGTGAAGACGAGGAATATTTTACATTCATATCAAAAGAGGCCTATGGTTCATTAAAAGATTGGATGAGATACAGACAGGATTCGGGTGAACTAATTGACGAAAACAGTTGGGTCATGCGAGACTTATGGGATACCAGAGTGGCCCAAGGCAGAGGTTTGGTTACGAAACCAAAGAAATTAGCTCCATCAGGAATTAAAAGACTGATTGAAAGAGCCATATGGGCTCAAGGCTTACGGCAACAGTTGAAAAGCGGCAAGAAACGACATTCATTTCAGGCCATCCATTGCTTTAGGAAATGGTTTAAGACACGATGTGAAATAGCAGGCATGAAACCCATAAACATAGAGAAGCTACTGTCCCACAGCATAGGCATCAGTAACTCCTACTATCGACCAACAGAAAATGAGCTATTGGAGGATTATTTGAAAGCGACTGACAGCCTTACCATAAACAAATCGAACAACAACAAGCATCTGAAAAAAGAGATTGACGAACTGCGGGAAAAAAACGAAAACAACGAATACATCATAAAATCCAAACTGCAGGAGAAGGACGACGCCCTGATTGCACTATCCGACCAAGTCATGAGACTTATGGAAGAGATGCAGCAGCTAAAGATGTCCCGATCTAACTGATCCAAGAGACCAATTATGACAATCCTGACTCATTGTCCAAGTACTCTAATGCTTTCCTGAACTTTTCATCTTTTGACAAGACATCAAATGATGGGTTATATTTTGTTATCTGGGTTTTAAGATTGGTTAGTAGGACTAGAAGATGCTCCTTACATCTGTGAAAAAATGACATTTCCATGAAATCAATGCCCCTCCTGTCTGTCCTTGTCTCTATGCTCAAAAAAGAGTCATTTGAACTGATGGAAAACTCATATATCCATATTCCGCCTTGCCTAAGTACTGCTTTGTTGTCATCCTTGTGAATCGATATGTGGGAATTGTTCTTGGGATTGGATATGTCAGATATTTCAATTATGTTTTCATCAACCTTGGTTGTGATTTTGGCCCTATCGGCCCAGGGCCATTTCAGAGTCCCCCTTAAGAAATTTCGCAGGTTGACAGCCGAAAAGTTTGAAATAAGATTATTGATTTTAAGGTATATATCGGCGGCCATGCAGGCCGCCGTATAGGATATTGTTCTGGTCAACTTGCTGTTCTTTATTTAATTGTCCACAAAATGAAACAAGTGGCCTAGCCTAGCCTAGTTTAAGTACAGAAGAGATCGCAGGTTCAAATCCCGCACTTCGGATATTGATTTAATGGATTAGTGGTGGCCATACAGGCCGCCCTATAATAATGTTGTATTGTTCAACTGCTGTTCTTTGTTTAATCATCCTCAAAATAAAAAGGAGGATCTCAAAAAAATATAAAATAAATTATTTGTTTGTTCGCATGACATCCACTTGACCGCTGTGAATCCAGTCTTTTAGTTCATCATGGGAGGGTTTTATATCATGTTTGTTTGACAAATGAAGGTGCAGCAACACATAATTGATTTGGTTTAAAAGTGGCTTATTCATTTCATCACCCCTTCGAGATTTTTGTCGTAGTTCTTCAGGCATCTTCTCCCACCATTCCTGAAAGGTTCTCATTAAAGTTTAAGGAGCATCATTATTTTTATACATTTCTCTACAAACTTAGTATATTGTAAAAAATATATAAAAGACAACAAAATATGAATTTTATTGTTGTATTCGTATTATATGTATTATAATTATTTGAAATTAATTTATTTATAAAGAGACTCGATACAGAAAAAATACTTTTAGGAGTGATGAGAATGAACTGTATAAACGGAAATGATCTTCCAATCACAACAGATTATGGTTTTTACATTGCACCTGCAATATCCACAACAACTTCATAACCCGGTATACACTCTAAAGCGTAATACGTTTCAAGTCCTTTCTGCAATTCAATTGTCGTTGGCGACTGGCGAAAGTTGTATCCACTGGAGAAAGGATATATGACAAGACCCTCTACCGATGCTGCTGCAAACAAACCACCCATTCTAAGCACGAGTGAGATAGATGATCTTCTTTCAAAGACGCTTATTGCGAATCTGGCCACGATCGACAAAGATGGCGGTATCCATATCCTACCTATGTGGTTTTTGCGAATTGGACATGACATTTGCATTCCTACATCACGCAAAACACACAAATACAGGAATCTTCTTGCTAGGCCCCGTGCGTCCGTAATGATCGATGTTTCCAATGCTGGCCTAAACCTTCGAGGGGTATTGATTAGAGGTAAGGTGGAACTCGTCTATGGAGAGGATGCGCGACAGATCAATCGCTCTATCCATATGAAATATGTCACGCCAGAAGCACTCAACAACCCAAGTGTGGATTCCTACCTATCGGAAGGCGACGACGTAACTGTGAAGGTACACATGGATCACTTGGTTAGCTGGAACTTGGCCAACTCCGATGCCGGTAAAGCCCTACAACTAGGCGGCTGGTTTTATTCGCTTGACAGTTAGGGAAGAAGAATTAGCGTTGTACTTGCCTTCATTTGTCATAACCAAAACCAAACAAACACATAAAGCCTATATTCGATTGAAACTTCCAAAGATGCGCATTGATCTTTGTGTGATGAGGCTTTTAATCTGTTGTCCAATAGCCATTGCGTATTTATCATTTTTCATTTTTTCGGTGACCTCTTCTAGATGTTTCTTGTCTCTATAGATATGTAACTCTGCCCAAACTTCTTCTTCCTCATTAGCATAGATAGTTTTAGATATGTTGGTAAACCCAATCATATCCTCAGTTTCGCTGAGTTTAAAAACATCAGTTTGCACACCAACATTTCTAAACAATTCATTTGCCTGTTGTCCAATCTGTACCAACGAATCAACGTTTTTTTTAGGCACTCGATAGATAAAGAGCACCATATGGTTGTTGCCTCCTTTAGTCCTTTCTGTCAAGTTTGAATTGCTCATTGGCAATACCACACTTTGTCCAATATAAAAATAGGCATTAATTGTATGCTTTGTGAAGTCTTTCTATCAATTTGAAGATTTGATACCACCATCGCCAATGAATATACTAAACCACTCCCAAAGATCAAAATATGATCAAAGATATCTTAGGCGAAGTTGGCTCAGTCTGGTTAAGGTATAGGAAGGATCGCGGGTTCAAATTCTATATTTAGGCAGAATTTTACAGATATGTTATGCATACGATATCGACAATAGAAAGATACAAAAATAACCATAATACAGATTTTTTGAGCCGTGGTTTAGTTCTTAGATACCTAAAATCAGTTTAACCCTATTATTGATATATTGGTTATGACTAAAATTAATTTATTCTTATTGTTTGTCTATTTTAAGATCTTGGCCTTAGATGTCAAGTAAATACCTAAATAATAAATAAAGCATTTTTTATATCAAAATAAATGAAAATCATTTTTAGTGTTTTAATTGGTGTTATAATTTTGTTCACTTCCATTGGTAGTGGCAATTTATTCATTATGTCCCAAGTGGATAACTCCACCATTCAAGGGAACGGTACCAATTTAACTGCAGGACCTCCAGGACCAGCGGGGCCAATGGGTGAGAATGGCACTCAAGGTGAAGTGGGACCTCCAGGATCTGACGACGGGAACAACGACGGGAACAACGACGGGAACAACGACGGGAACAACGA
>JBKJYK010000140.1:0-2510 GCA_046715515.1 Candidatus Nitrosocosmicus sp. | reverse complement strand
TCTTTCTAGTGACTCTACACTAACATTGTTGTTTATGACATCATTTGTAATAATGATTGTATTATGCTATTATTTGCATTTGCTCTTATTTAGGTCAAGTTTATTAATACCGATAATAAAATCAAATGAAAAAAATACCATTACATGAAAAATTCAAATCCCTATTATAATCACAATAAAAATCCTTCCCCTTATTTGTCAAATGATTACTTTTACAATAACAAAGATAATAAAAAAAATAATGGATACCGCATAAGCAACACATTAAAAAATCTACCTTTTGTTAGTATAATGGTTCCAGCAAGAAATGAAGAGAAGCATATTAAAAGATGTTCGTTATCTTTGCTATCTCAGGATTATCCGTTTTTTGAAATAATTGCAATAGATGATAATTCAACAGACAGCACATTAAATATAATGAATGATATAAAAAATAGAACGAGTAAGGGGGAAAAAATTGGATTACCAATAGATAAATTAATAACTATTTCGTTAAATGACAAACCGGATAATTGGACAGGTAAGACTTGGGCCTGTCAGCAAGGTTATCTTCATAAGTAAAGGTGATATCTTACTTTTTACTGATGCTGATAATAACTATGTTCGTAAAGATGTAATACTGCAAACAGTTCTCTATATGCAAAAACAAAATTTGGATGTGTTGACTGGAGTTTTTTCTCCAGAAAAACTAAGCAGCATCTGGTCAAAGATTACGATACCTTTTTGGGACTCTGTTAGTATTTTGTTTGGCATTGGTTCGCCTGATGTAAACATCCCTAAATCAAAGATTGCTTATCTTACGGGAAGTTACTTTTTAATATAAAGAAAAGTTTTTGTGGATGTTGGAACTTTTAAATCGGTTTGCCAAGAGATGCAAGAAGATAAGGCCCTAGGTGTACTTATTAAAAAAAGAGGACATAAAATCAAACTCGTAAGACTAAGTGAAATGATGTATACTATTTGGTCCGATGACATAATAACACTCTGGTATGGGATCGGAAGAACTTTGGCTCCTCTGGTATTGAAAGATAGGTTCAAAGTTATTTCAAATTTATTTATTATCTTTTTTGTGTCCATAATGCCATTTGTTCTGATTCCATTTACCTTATGGTTGGCTTTTGAAAAATTGTCTTTTATTTCTCCCTATGACATTCCTTTTAATATCTATTTTTATACGCCGTTACTTAATCTTATACCATGTATCCTGATGTTTACTTTATTCTCAACAAGAAGCAAAGAATACAAAATAAAATCACTTTATTACCTTGGTAGCCTTTTTGCAGCAATTTTTGTAATTATTACATGTATTTATAGTATTATTCCCCTGTTGATTTTTGGAAAAACCAAACCAGTATTATGGCAAGGTAGATAGTATACATACAATAAAGGACAGAACGGATTTACCATTTAAGATATATTTTTATAATAATTATAATTTTTTATAAACATAAAAAAATACAATCACCAATCAAACTATTGAATTTGAGTGATAAAGAGGGTAATTTAAAAGGTATATGAATTGGTGTTTGATTGGATACTTTGCGGATTTTTAAAATGAGAGCAGGTTTAAAGATGGCATGAATAACTACACACTGTCTTTCCTATCCATCACTTTATGAATGATGTGTGTAAAGTATCTTTTACTTCCATTAAATTTTTTCGTCTTTTTTTAGGGTTATTATTTGTGTTGAGGTCCTCCTTTTTAAATAAATTACAGCCACGACAGATAAGGTTGATATCAACGCAGCAGTTAGAAATATCAGGTTGTATGATAATAGTGAGGGATACGGTCTCTCACTAACTCCACTAACGAATTCCTGATAAGCCTGCATATATATGGAAGCAATAACAGGCCCAATAGAACTGCCAATTAGCACAATTACAACAGATATGCCTATAGATATACCGCTGTATTGTCGTGGAGTGTATTGTAATATGACATTGAATGCGCCAACATTTATCAACGACAATCCTGCAGATATAATCACCAAATTTATGGCAATCATAGACACTGTCGAATGAAAACCAGAGAGAATGAAAAAACCGATTGTCGTAATTATACTTCCAGCTATAATCGGTTTAAGATTACCAGTTTTAGATACAATAAAACCCGAAGAAGGTGCAAATATCAAAAAAACTATCATAAAAGGTAATTGGATATTTGCACTATCTATTGCATTCCCACCAAATCCAAGGGGTGAAGGGCTTGTTACTAATATTGGTATTGTTTGGTATACCATAAACATTGTAACTCCAAAAGTTAAAAGAATAATATTTGCGGGGACAAGAATTTTGTCTGCTAGCAGATTAAGGGGTATTAATGGGAATAGTGCCTTTCTCTCAACAATAATAAAAGCGATCAGAGAACCTGTTGTTAATGCGGCTAATGAAGCCAAAATAATATAAGTATATGGCAAACCAGGGGAATTGGTGTTGGTATCATCGGCAGTATTTGCAAAATATGTGAGTGTAAGTAAAAAGGAGGTTATTGTTATTGCCAAGGTTACAGC
>JBKJYK010000139.1:0-6896 GCA_046715515.1 Candidatus Nitrosocosmicus sp. | reverse complement strand
GCATTAGCAATCAATAAGGAACAGAAAATACAGATTGACCCACGTTGACAAATGGTACCTGTGCTCTATAGTTTTAATTGCGGTTCCTTGGCCTTTACGCATTCTCTTTCTAATTGATATTAATTTTCTTATTCAAAAGTAGAAACACGTTGTAAGGCACAGGTAATTGATCGGACTCTATTACTATACTTTTGATCCCTTGCATATTTTTATACTTCTCAAAATAATCAATCCTCATGGATAAATCAAGCCTTACGAAACTAGAGGAAGGGAAACAGGGTTATATTCAAAAAATCTCCCCTTTTCTATGGTTCGACAGCCAGGCTGAAGAAGCGGCAAAATTTTATGTGTCAATTTTCAAAAACTCAAAAATTATCGAGGTTACCCGATATGGAAAAGAAGGGTATGAGATTCACGGAATGCAGGAGGGAACGGTAATGACGGTGGACTTTGAGATTGAGGGACAGGAGTTTGTGGCTCTCAACGGCGGCACTGTGTTCAAATTCAACGAGGCCATTTCATTTCAAGTGAAATGCGAGACCCAGCAGGAGGTGGATCATTATTGGGATAGGCTTTCTGAAGGTGGTGATGAAAATGCGCAGCAATGCGGCTGGCTCAAGGACAAGTATGGGGTTTCGTGGCAAGTGGTACCCATTATTTTGGCCAAGATGATACAAGACAAAGATACAAATAAATCGCAAAAAGTCATGAAGGCAATGCTCCAAATGCATAAGCTTGACATAAACACCTTATGTCAGGCTTATGAGGAAACCTAACAGTGAGAAAAACAACCACGGTATGTAGATGCCATTGATAATCTCGCCCCTGTCCTAGAACTGAACAGAGAAGAGGCATTAAAGGCGGTAAGTCCCCATATAATCACAATCAGGTTATCAACTTAAAGATGGGAATCTTTTTTTTCCTAAATTGCCTTTATGCACCTAATGTTAGCCGAAATAGACAGATTATCAATAACACTGCTAATGGACAACTATACTGACAGATTGTTGCCGCCATCATACCCAGCGGTTCGGCCTCCAATGATAAAGGACGAACAGTTTCTTCCTTCCTTCCTCCCCCGTTGCGGAACATGGTTTTTCAGCCCTGATCAGAGCCACCTGTGGTGGCAAAAGCGAAGAAGAAGAAGAAGAAGATAAAAGCAAAATCTGTAAAGAAAGCACAGTTCTTTTTGATTGCGGAACCAGTGAATATGGTGTTGTGCATAACGCAGCTATACTGGGGATAGACCTCAACTCCATAGACTGCATCATACTTAGCCATGGGCATTTGATCACTTTACGGGTCTTCCAAAAATACTTGAAAGGATAGGCAAACTCATCAGAATGGTTTGTAACCCTGATGTGTTTTTGAGAAGATGGTTAGTATTAGCCAATGGTAAGGTCAAGGCAAAAATGCCTCTCCTGGATAAGGATGAATTGAAAAGGCAGGGTGTAATCATAACAGCAAAGAAAGGGCCGAGCGTAGTTTCCGAAGGTAATGTAGAAGAATATCAATACCAAGAACCATTACACATCAGCGCCAAAACACCAACACCAAAGTTGCTAGTTACAGGTCAGATTCCAAGGCACACGGCCATATGAGAAAGGATTTCCACTGCAGTATAAGGAAGATCTTAACAATGGCAGCCTTATTCACGATCCCTTGGTAAATGATGATCAGGCCATTGTTGCAAATATCGGCAAAATGGATTTGGTGGTCATAAGCGGTTGCGCCCATGCGGGCACTGTCAACACAATCAACTATGCCAAACGACTCACAGGAATCAGCAAAATATTTGCCATTGTAGGAGGCTTTCACCTTACAGGTGTGGGAATCTATGAAGAGGCCATAGAGCCAACAATAGCAGAGTTGAAAAAGATGGACCCAGGTTACCTGGTTCCCTGTTACTGCACAGGTTGGAAAGCTACAAGCCGGATAATCCAGGAACTAGCTGAAAAGTTCCTGCAGCCAACTGCATGCACCACCTTTACGTTCGATTCGAACACCTAAGCATTGGTATCAGGAACACTACAATAAGGTTACAGCAATAGTTTCCACTCCCCCCTCTTATCTATCCCCATCACAGGAATATAACATAGTGGCGGCAGTCCTAAATCCGGTTTTCCATCAGTATTTTTTTAAAACCCAGATAACATTAAACTTACAACTACAACAACAAAACAAACAGGAAAAATGGTATCAAAACCAGATAAAGAAAAAAAAAGGTTAATTAACCATTCTGGTAACAGGTGCTTTGTATTTAGAATTCGGTGCATGCATTATTTTCAACCCCACATCAACATGAAACTTACAATATTTGACTCGATTGTTACTTTACAATAGTCCTTACATGTATTTGTAAACCCGAATGGTCATTTAACACCATAATTCCCATGTTACTATCTTAGAGAATAAGTATGCATGAACTATGATATGAATGTAAAATTAGTTTTGGATGAACATATCGATTACCATCTTACGACTATGGCTTGTTACAAGCTACAGAATCATTAAGGCAATTTTATCGAATATCGCATTTTATCTCGGTCATTAATCTTTATGGCATCCTTTAAATCATCAAAATTAATCATGCAAAAAGGAATCGGGTTGTCAAGAATGTTATGTCACTATTTCCATTTCAATGAACACAATAAGGAAAAACGAACAACCAAAAGATCCCTTGTTCATTATCGGTTTACAAAATCAACGCTGACGTCACAGCAAATTACATACCGAAAAACCAAGATTTGAGAGGTTTTTCCTACGCATCATCCAATATATATATAAATTTTTATATATTAGTTTTAGTAATTTTTCTTGATCTGTGTCCAATTTTGGAAATAATCCCACCAGTCAGAGCATAAATGATGACCAAGATACAGAAGTCCTTTACGATAATGACAAAATCCTTCATAAAATCCTAGAAATATTTGCATCAACCAATGAATCGCTTGATGGCTGCATGGACAACATAGAGTTGCCAATGCATGTGTTAATTGAACCTTTGTGGAATGGATTATGCCAGTTAAAATCAAAGGGCGTAAAGATAAGGATAATTACGGAGATAACAAACCAGAACATTTCGTTTTGCGAAAAAATGATGCAAGTCACAGAAGTGCGTCACATAGATGGCGTAAGGAGCAATTTTAGAATAGTGGATAAAAAGAAATGTTTACTTCATGTAATATCAATGCAGAACAGTCCATTATCACACGCCATCATAAGCAGTGTCAACGAAATGGCTACCGCACAGAGATACATATTTGAAAATTATTGGAACAAGTCAATACCAGCAGAACAAAAGATAAAAGAAATGGAGATTGGGCACGTAAATGAAAAAACCGAAGTCTCTTTTGGGATAGAATCGGCTACAACCACAATACTAAACATCCTTCAGAACTCCGAGAAGGAAATGTATATCTGTGCGGACAAGACGTGGCCCTCTGTGGCTATGGGGGTAGAGGTTTTCAGGCGGGCAATGTTTGGTCTCAACGATAGGCACAATCAATCAAGGTTTATTACCGAAATAACTAAAGACAATATCAATTTTAGTAAAGAATTGCTAAAAGCAGGAAAACTAAGGCACCTAGAGGGAATCAAAGGCAATTTTGCAGTCAGTGAAAAGGAGTATATAGCGTCTGCAACAATGAGAGAAGCACAACTGCTAGTTCAGGTAATCCATAGCAATGTGAAGGCTGTAATAGAATCACATCAATACCTATTTGAAACTTTGTGGAACAAGGCAATACCAGCAGAACAAAAGATAAAAGAAATCGAAGAACAATTGGAGCCTGTAAGAATAGAGGTTGTTTACGATGGCAACAGAACCAAAAAACTATACAAGAAAATGATAAAGAACGCAAAAAACGAAGTATTGCTACTCCTACCCACACCTAATGCATTCACCAGACATCAAAAAGCAGGTTTGTTACAATTATTGCAACAAGTAGTAAAAAAATATAGTGTAAAAGTAAGAATACTCATGCCACCATCTTCACCTATGTTAATCGATCAGCATACCCATGCTAAATCCAAAGAGATCTCATCGCAAGGTGACCCCAATTTAGATGGTTTTTTCAGTATCAGGCATATTCAGCCTTTGGTAGACTCGGCCCCAAAATCCACAATTCTTGTCACAGACAAAAAACTTTCGTTAGTGGTAGAACTAAAGGATGATACAAAAAAGAAATTTGAAGAAGCTATTGGGTTATCAACCTATTCCAACAGTAAACCCGGTGTACTATCTTATGTCGCAATTTTTGAAAATCTATGGCTAGAAACAGAACTGTATGAACACATTAGAAATGTAAATGAGGAGCTTCAAAAAGCAAACGAAAATTTAAAAATAAATGACAGGATGCAAAAAGAGTTTATCAACATTGCAGCTCATGAACTAAGAACACCAACACAAGCCATTTTGGCATTTGCAGATATGTTGCCATTGTTTCCGGACAATAAAGAACTAGGCAAGGTGATTCAAAGAAATGCCAAAAGGCTTCAGCGGTTGATTAAGGATATTTTAGATGTGACGAAAATTGAGAGTCAGCAACTAATATTGAGAAAAGATATCTTTGATATTCATGAGTTAGATTCCCTAATCTCAGATTACAGGCAACAATTGGAAAAAATAGATACTATCAAGAAAATAAAACTGTTTTCCAAATTTCCTGAAGAAAAAAACGTTTTTCTTAATGCAGATAAAGAAAGATTATCCGAGGTTATTTCAAACATAATTGACAACGCCATCAAATTTATAGAAAAGGAAGGTTCTATCCACATCCTCATTAAAGTAGATATGGATGAAACCAACGGCAACGCGTTTGTCCTTAACAATCACGTATTGGTAAAGATAAAAGATACTGGGACGGGCATATCTGAAGAGATATTTCCAAGGTTATTCACACGGTTTGCCTCCAAGTCCATAAATGGAACTGGCCTTGGTTTGTATATCTCTAAAAGCATTATTGAGGCCCATGGCGGCAAGATATGGGCAGAAAACAATATTGGCGGCAAAGGTGCAACATTTACCATTAGGTTACCATTAAATAATAACAACAAGACGGATTATGGGCAGAATAAGGAAAAAAGGAAGTAGACTTAAGTAAATTTCAGTTGTAGATGATGAAACTAATATCACATTGGCTTTCAATATGCTTTTGGATCGAGACTGCTTTGGCGTGGACACCCTCGTTATCCAGTTTTAGCGTCACCGTGGTTCAGCCCAAACTAACACTATACAGTATTACTTTATACAAAAATGCCCAATATGGACGGTTTTGAACTATGTACAAAAATAAACGAAATGGACAATAAAACTAAAGTTTGCTTTTTAACCGCAAATGAAATGCATTATGAAACTTTTAAAATAAAAACTTGCTAAAATAGACAAAAATTTGTTTATACAAAAACCAATTTTCGCATGTAATGGTAATGGTCCTGAGTGATGCAAGGGAGGGAAAGAAACAGAAAATACCGAGTCTTCCTGTGCCTCTTGTGGACCCTCCAAGAGAAAGAGAAGGCAATATTACATACATTTAACTCTTCAATAGAAAATCCAAACGTATTATTCCTGTTTGATGAGGGTTGAGATAGCAAAGAATCATGCCAAGCATTATCAAAGTGAAGAATCAGAGGAATTAAGGTCCATTTGAGCGTATTTGCTGCAGTTATTGGCGTTGCTTTGCTCATCATAATTCTGCCAGATATAATCTTAAGCATACGAAGAAATAGGAAGAAAGCAGCAAATTAATGGCATTCTTTTTAAAAGAAGAGGTACACTCTAAAGTTCAAGAGTATTGTCCTCAAGATAATATCGATGAACCCAATAATATAGTTAAATTTGACATGGGGGTCCTAGTGACCAATGCCTACATCGGTCCTCTGTAATGGATTCAATAATATTACATCACAACGCCAAATTTAATGGTCATGGGCACCATTTTGTTATTTATTGTGTATTACTGCAACAACCATATTGTAATCTTTATCATTAATTTAGAATAATGCATGATAGCGTTATTAATAGCAATTGTCCAGTAAATTGCTTGTGTCCGAATTTAACAGCATTTCCGAACTAAAGAAACTTCTTGACGCTAATTGCAAAATAGAAAAAGTGGAACCACAGGTCTATGCTTCTGATGCAGAGGTCAATATAGTAAGGGTGTCCATACTGTGTCCAGATGGCAAATCCCACACAATCAAAGCGTACAAAGAAGAAGCATCCGCTTTAAGGGAGTTCATAAGAAAATTCAAAAACCTTAATTGATTGAAAATTGGCATCTTTGTTTATATACTATTGTACTCAATTTCAGTCATGAATTCAAATTACAAGGCAATAACAAACCTTACTTTTGTTTTGTCTATGGTAACTGCAATTGTTGCAATAACCTTCTCATCCACTGCCTTTGCCCAAAATGAACTTGAAGCAAAACTTACTGGCCAAGAAGAAGTCCCGCCCGTTCAAACACAGGCAACAGGAACAGCGATACTGTATCCAATGGGAGATAGTCTGCACTTTATTGTGAACGCCACCAACATAAAAGATGTTACAGCAGGTCATGTGCATAGTGGAAATGAAGGCGAAAACGGGCCAATAATTACCATACTGTTCCAATATAACCCACTCCAGAATGGTGTAGATCTGGAAGACATGATTGCATCAGATAGGTTAGGGGGACCAATGCAAGGAAAACAAATATCGGACTTGATTAGGGAAATGAACAACGGAAAGACATATGTAAACATACACACAGCTTCAAACCCTAATGGCGAAATCAGAGGACAGATAACTGGTTTTGCAGAATATAGTCTGCAGTGAGTGCACAATAATTCAATTATTTTTACAAATTATATCTTTTTTTTGATTTTTTTTAAAAAGGATAATTGGGTTGCGGCGA
>JBKJYK010000138.1:0-5407 GCA_046715515.1 Candidatus Nitrosocosmicus sp. | reverse complement strand
CTATTCATCTTAATACGATGCACGAGCTAATCCAACCTGAATCCGAACCACGGTTCAAGCGGATTATAAACAACAACGCCAAGTAGGCAAATGACATTGAAATACAAATAATTGTAAAAGAGGTAGGTTCAGGTATATCAGCAGATGTGGCAATACGGTTAAAGAACTCGGGAATCCAATCGATAAACATTGCTGGCTCCGGGGGAACTAGCTGGGCCGGAATAGAAAAAATAAGGGCTGACCGACAGAATGACGATATCAAATCTAGGCTTGGAGAACTTTTTTGGGATTGGGGCATACCTACAGCATTAAGCATATTGTTAGTTTCAAAATCTGTTAAACTACCCATTATAGCATCGGGAGGGTTAAGGAACGGTTTGGAAATTGCAAAATGCCTAATATTGGGATCAGATTTGTGCGCAATGGCCTTTCCATTTTTGAGGAGAGCTTCCGAATCAGAAGAGGAATTGGAGAATTTTACAAAGTCAATATTGGCTGAAATAAAGTCGACAATGTTCTTACTAGGTGCGGGTAATATAAAATCCCTTAAAAATACAAGGTATATATTGACAGATAAATTAGCTAGTGTATTAGGTAATTATGAGTAGTGCAGAAGAAATAAAGACCGAGATTAATTTTATTGCCTCAAAAATAAATCAGTTTATCCTTTCTAACGTTTCTGGTAACCCCACGCACCTTTATGATGCTTCTTTGCATTATATCAAAAGTGGTGGAAAAAGGATCCGACCGTTTCTTTCTGTTAAATCTTGCCAAATGTTTGGGGGTGTTATTGAAACTGCTATACCCTATGCTTCTTCTGTCGAATTAATTCATAATTTTACATTAATTCATGATGATATCATGGATAACGATAACTTGAGACATAATGTATCTTCAGTACATAAGCAATTTGGAATTCCGGTTGCTATCTTATCTGGTGACGTTCTTTTTTCCAAATCTTTTCAGATTATCGCTCTTTATGGAAAAAAGTTTGGATTGCCAAGTGAAACTTTGATTAAAATGATGAATCTTTTGTCTTCATCTTGTATAGAGATATGCGAAGGTCAGGCATTGGATATAAAAATGTCGGCAGATGAGGATTTTTCTTCTAAGGATGAATACATCAATATGATAGAAAAAAAAACAGCCTCTTTGTTTAAGGTCTCATGCGAGATTGGGGCGTTATCTTCCTCAAACTGCAGTCAAATCGATATCGAAAACCTTTCAAATTACGGCAAGAAAATTGGAATAGCGTTTCAACTGATAGATGACTTGATCGGTATTAACGGCGACCCTAAGATTACGGGAAAAGCCGTAGGCAATGATATCCGAGAAGGTAAAAAAACATTCCCTATTCTTTTGGCAACACAAAACCTTGAACCTGTTGATAAGCTCAAATTGAAAAACATTTTCGGGAAAAAAAATGCAAGTGATGAGTCCATTAAAGAAATTGTAGATAAAATATCTTTAGTGGGCATAGGTAAAGATGTACGTTCTGTCGCCCAGACCTTCATTGATGATGCATTTGAAATATTGGATAAATATGATACTTCAAATCCACTTCTGTCTTTGAAAAATTCAGCTAAATATATAGTCGAAAGGGGGTTGTAGTTTGACTTGTTACTCGATGATAAACTAGTAAACACAATAAAATTGATATCACTAAAAAACGCAATCGATTTTAATAACAACATAAAGCCAGAAGTTGTCATTTCAAAAACATTTTCTTATACAAAGGATTCAAAAAAAAACGTCAAAGACATCATTCCGGAGATAAAGAAAATCATTTCAGAATTATCTTCTCTCTCCCTAGATGAAAAGAAAGTGTTATATGACAAAATCATCAATGACCAAAATCATTTTTTGACAAATCTTAACACTGGTATTAATCAGCCAATTTTAAAAAATGATGGTGAAAATAAAAATCAAATACCTGAAAAAAAATCTACTGATAACCAACAATTGCCTGTGCTTCCTCAATTAATTGGAGCAAATTATGGTGATGTTATCACCAGGTTTCCTCCAGAGCCAAACGGCTATCCTCATATTGGCCATGCAAAGGCTGCTATAATTGATGAAGAATATGCACGCATGTACAACGGTAAACTTATCTTGCGCTTTGACGACACAAACCCCGTAAAAGAAAAACTTGAATATTATGCAGCTATTGCAGAAGGTCTTGAATGGCTAAAAGTCAAACCGTCTATTGTAAAAAACACGTCAGACGATATGGAGATTTTATATGAATACGGCAGAAAACTTATCCAAAGAAATTGTGCCTATGTGTGTGAATGTAATCCGGAACTGATTAAAGTTAATCGATCAAACGGCGTATCTTGTAATTGTAGGTCTAATGAGGTGGAGCATAATTTAAATGAATTTGAAAATATGATTGCTGGTGAATATCGACAAAATGAATGCATTGTGCGCTATAGTGGTGAAATGGATAGCCTCAATACTGCTATGAGGGACCCAACACTTTTTAGAATTATAGAGGGTTCTCATCCAAAATTGGGAAATAAATATGCCTTATGGCCAACATATGATTTTGCTGCTCCAATTGAGGATGGCCTAGACGGTGTTACACATGCTTTTAGAACAAAAGAATATGAACTACGCAATGAACTTTATTTTGCTATACTGTCTGACCTGGATTTGCATAAGCCAAAATTGATAGAGTTTTCCAGATTGGAATTTGAAGGTATACCTGTTTCTAAAAGAAAAATCACCCCGTTAATAGAAAAGGGAATAATACAAAGATGGGATGATCCAAGACTGCCTACGCTGATGGGGTTAAAAAGGCGAGGCATTCAACCTGAAGCAATTAGAAAATTTGTCCTTTCTCTTAGTGTTACTTTATCTGAAACAAAACCCTCTATGGAGGTCCTGGAATCTTTCAATAGAAAAATACTAGATCCCCAGTCTATGAGGTTATTCTTTGTGAGGGATCCTGTTGAGTTGCATATTGATAAATTGGATTTAAATTTTGTTGAAATTAAAAATCATCCCACTATGGAGATGGGTAAAAGGACCGTGCAAGTTGAAAAAATAATTTATATATCTAACGATGATGCATTAAAACTAAAAGTTGGAGAATCAGTAAGGTTAATGGAACTGTGTAATATAGAAATTATTAATATTGATAATATTGTTGATGAAAAAGGGGCTGCTAGAATGGTTATTGCTGCTAAAAATATTGGCAATAAAGTATCTCACAGTGTCCAAAAAATCCAATGGGTATCAAAAAAAGATTCTATGGATTACAAAGTATTGAAGCCCATGCCATTATACAAAGGAGATGCTTATAACGAGAATAACTTAGAAATTGACAAAGGCCTGTCTGAATCTTTCGTATCCAAACTTCAAATTGGGAATATAATTCAGTTTGTTAGGTATGGTTTTTGTAAAATTGATGATGTTTCTTCTGCAGTTTTTACCCATAGGTGATAAACGATGAAAATTGCGAGAATGAAGTTAAATAACTCGATTGAAACATACGGCATAGTTTCAGAAGATGGAAAAAAAATTATCATTAAAGAACAAATACAAGAAAAAACCGGCATTCCTATACCACCCCGAATAAAAGATTTCTTATTTGGTGGTTGGATAAAAGAAGTTAGCGATAGAAAAGATGAACTGGAATATGATGTTTCAGTTGACGATGTAGAGCTTTTATCCCCTCTTCCTAACCCGCCTAAAATAATTTGCCTTGCGTTTAACTATTATGATCATGCAAGGGATGCGGGTTTGACACCCTCTGAGGAGCCTGTTATTTTTATTAAACCCCGAACGGCGTTGAATTCTCCACATGGCGCGGTTGTATCTCCATCATATGTAAAAAGACTTGATTATGAAGCTGAAATAGCCGTTATTATGGGCAAAAAAATAAAGAAAATTCCCGAGGATGAATCGCTGGATGCTGTATTTGGCTATATGATTTTTCACGATGTCTCTGCGAGGGATATTCAATTCAGAGACAAGCAATTCACTAGAGGCAAAAGTATAGATACTTTTGCTCCCTGTGGCCCTTGGATTACAACCAAAGACGAAATAGCCGACCCTCAATCTTTAAAAATAGTAACTACTGTGAATGGGGAAATTAGACAAAACTCCTCAAGCAATAACATGGTCATACCGATACGAAAAATAATTTCCTCTTTAAGCAATTTGATGACCATTGAGCCTGGTGACATAATATCTACCGGCACCCCTGCGGGTGTCGCAATGTCTATGAAAGAACCCAAATACCTAAAACATAATGATGTTGTAGAAATTTCCATCGAAAAATTGGGATCCATAAAAAATAAGATCCTATTTAATTGATTGTTTTTTAAATAATATCAAATGGGAACTGATTTAGAAACTAATTTAACAACACAAAATCCAAATATTTGCCAGGCTATTAATTTTGATGGTGCTCTTTCTTTTCCTTTTTTTGTTGATTTTTTAACTCATTTTCTAACAGGGCACTATAATGTTTGTATGCCTCTAATAGTTTTTCCCGTATATTAGCCAGTTGCATGGATAACGTTAGAGCTCGCAAGCAGGTTTCAAGCGATCTTTCTTCTGTAAATTGTTCCATTTCATGCTTAAAATTCCTGACAATGTCTCTCTGCTCATCGCTAAACTCTTCTATAGTTTTAATTATGCCTGGTAGGTTTTTGTTGATAGTTGACACTTGTGAACCGTCATCGTATTTTTCTTTGTTAAATTTAAAAAAGATCAAAATAAAACATAAAAAAATAAACACAATGTTATATATACTTTGAATTTCATTACTATTAAAAAGTGATTTATCTTTTGAATACAAAATTGTAAAAATAATGTATAATAATCCATTTGATTTAGATTTAATGACTTATTGAAGGTTGACATTGCTATTGTGGGTGGAGGCCCCGCAGGTCTTTCGGCTGCGTATTCTGCATCAAAAAAAGGCGCAAAAGTTGTTCTTTTTGAAAAGGACCCTTCGTTTGGACATAATGTTAGGACTAGTGGTGTCAGTTGGATAAAAGAGATCGAAAAACTTGGAATTTCAAAAGAGCATTACAATCCAATCAAGAATTTCTCATTCATATCCCCAAACAATGAAGTTAACATAACTGGCAAAGAGTATACCGCATGTGTACTTGATATAAAAAAAACCTTTCAGTTTTTGGCCGTTAAGGCTGCCGGGGAGGGAACTATCTTGTTTGTACGAAGCAATGTTTTTGAGGTAAAAAGAAAAGCTGAAGGGATAATCAGTGGCCTTAAGGTTTCTACACCAAAAGGGGTTGTTGATGTGGATGCGTCTTTGGTAATTGATGCAAGCGGCTTCAACAGCTTTATTTCCAGAAAACTAGGTTATGCCTCTCTTTGGCAAAGGTATGGGGTTGGTGCTGAATACGAATGTTATTGTGACAAAATAGAC
>JBKJYK010000137.1:0-8341 GCA_046715515.1 Candidatus Nitrosocosmicus sp. | reverse complement strand
GATACGCACAAAGTGTCAGAGATCCAAATCTCTCGTTAAATTCGGCTTTTTCGGATTTTTCCTCACCTACAGGTATTGCATTTTTGGATGATACTGTGAATAAAATTCTTGTAATTGAAAAAAAAGGGAATGTTAAACTAATCTCCGACGGTGTTGTTCAAGAATCACCGATTTTCAATTTTAATGTTGACTCTAAAAATGAAAGAGGGCTATTAGGAGTTGAGGTGCTAAAGAAAAATGACAACACATTTGTATTTTTTTATATAACAGAGATACTATCAGAGTCATCCGATGAGGCTTCAGAAAATCTAAGAAACCGCGTCTACAGTTTTGTGTGGGATGGCAACAGATTAACAAACCAGGCACTGCTGTTAGATTTACCTGCCATTCCTGGACCAAACCATAATGGGGGCAAAATCACAATAGGTAAAGACGGCAATCTTTATGCTGTAATAGGCGATTTGAACCACAGAACTCAACTGCAAAACATAGAGAATGGCGGTGATCCCGATTTTACCGGCTCCATATTTAGAATTAACCCATTGGATGGTTCTGCATTGCCTGATAATCCCCTTATTGGAAGTGATATCCCCAACATGGACAAGACCTTTAGTTATGGGATAAGAAATTCATTTGGGTTGACCTCTGATCCCATAACAGGTTCAATTTGGGATACCGAAAATGGTCCCAGCACCTTTGATGAGATTAATATTGTATATCCCGGCTTTAACAGCGGTTGGCGATCAATCATGGGACCTATATCCTCATCCGGATCCAGCGAAAACGATCTTGTTAAATTCCCAAACTCAAGGTATTCGGATCCAATAGTGAGCTGGCCTACACCAATAGCTATTACAGATATAGAGTTTATTAACACCTCACTTCTAGGTACAACATATCAAAATAACATTTTAGTTGGGGATAACAACAATGGCAATCTCTATTTTTTCAAAGTAAATGGAGATAGGACAGGATTGGATGTGAACGATGCAGTCATAGATTCCGAGAGTGAAATAGACAGTTCTATTCTAGGAAATGGATTTGGCAGTATAACCGACATTGAAACAGGGCCAGACGGTAAGATTTACATAACAGACCTAAGAACAGGCACTGTTTACAGTATATCTTAATTTATTGGTTTTAGGACATATTGACTTTGGCATGGTTTTTGAAATTTTTATGTTAATGGTTAGACACTATAACTCTATTTATGGCGCACTAAATTAAAGAGTTTATTTTAATCTTGAACTTATCTAACACCGTTAAATTACCTGTATTAAGTTTTTAATTTAAATTAAATATTTATTATATCGATTGTCTGTTATGAATATAAATGAAAAAAGATTTTATAGTGGCAAAAGTTGAAGCATCAACCGATGGGTCTCCTTATATTTATGTGACTTTTAAAGATCAAAATGAATATTATAAATCTGGCGATAAGCAAACAAATCCATTTGGTCCCAATGTGATGGCCTTTACATCTCCAGAAGATTTAATGAAAAACTTGCCTAAAGCCATGTCAAACATTACAAATATGTTTGGTGCTGGAGGTGCAATGAGTGATTCTCCCACCTTTAAAGTTACTATGAAAGAATATGATGAATTAAAAATTAAAGTTGGGGATAAGGTTACAATAGAGGTACAAAAATTCGAGCATAACGACACTTGATATAATTATTTTGGAATTCGGCGGTAACACAATTTAATGGTCATCTTGGGGTGCGCTTGTTTTTTTATTCAGTTCCCACTCTTCATGTTGTTTTTTATCCTCTTTTGTGGTTAGTATTGCGCCGCATTCAAAACAAAAGTAGCTTTTTGTTATCATGGTGTTATGTTGAGTCATAAAGTAATAATATATGTTTTTGCTTGTTTAATCTTTGCATTTTATTCCCACTGGTATTATTAACTAGTTTTTTTGTTTGCCGCTTCTTATGATCACGATGTTTTTTTCACGATCACAATCATTGTTAATAATTTAAAAAACTCGAAATACTCTATTGAAGTGAAAAAGTTAATAATTTCATCATGAAAATTAAATCAGGAGTATATTATAATATTGTTCGATTTAATTTTGTTTGCCATTTTTTTATTGCCATTCATATCAATTCTTTTACTGCATTTGGACCGAATTTAAGCAAATAAGCATAGGGATTGCTTTTTGGACAATATGTTGTTAAGGGGTATTTGATTGCATCAATTTCGGTAATATTGAAATATTGGATTTCCCTTTTTGAGACGAATTATTGAATTAATCACAAGCGGGTGTGTTTTTGGTACAAAACGCAATTCACCATATTTTAGTTGTGGTTTGTAAGCAAATCCTTGATTTTCTTATATTCACAATCTAATACTCAAAACATAAATATTAATATAAACATAAACAGATTATACAGTCTAGCACGCATAAACATCATTTTTTATTACTAATTTCATGCCAAAACCAAACTATTTTTTATTTTTAAGAGTGGTTGATTTGTATGATTTATGTATCACATAAAAAGAGTGACACGATATTATCAATGCTGCAAGAGTCATCTTTGTAGAAAAAACCAGATTCCAGGGTGTTTCCGGATTAGGGTATTTTATATTTAATTCATCTAAATTTATGGTTTTATCCAACACATCAATTGTGATAAGGGAACCCCATACTGTAAAGTTATAAACGAATTCATATGCAGATACAACGATCAAAATCACACATATTGTTGACAATATGTCTTTAACTATTTTTGGCGTATTTTCTACCCTTTGAGAACCTATTTTAGTAACACAAAACCACGACAATACGGAGAAAATTGCCAGATAAGTCACCAGTTTGCCACTACCGTCAAAAAACAGATCATTTTTAACAATTATCTCGCCCACGTTTATTGTCCCGGTATTTTGATAATCCACCCAGCTCCAATACATACCAAATGATGTTATGTAGAGCATCATAAATGCCGATAAATAAAAAATGACTATATAAACATGATAAGAATTTAATCTATCGAGATATTTGTAGTCCACCTTATCCATAAATGATTTAGGAAAAAGTTAAATCAGATATAAAATTACCTTTTTTCATCGTCATTCTTATCAATATTATTATTACCATGTAATTCTTTTTTTATGTACGTTAATAGATCTATGGCATCTTTTTCTTTCAAACTTCTCTTATTTTTTACAAGATATTCTTTAAAGTCTTCAATTTGTTTCTTTTGTGAAGGAAACAATCTTTTTGACTCGTCTATTATGTCATTATATGTACGATAGGGAAAGTATGTATCTTTTGAAATTCTCAAAATGATCTTCTTTGTAACACCATCAATTATGCTATTTTTCTTGGCCAAAAATAAATTATATCGTATGTCGATTAATGCATCTGATTTATATCCTTCATACCCTGTGAATGTGACTGCCACTTCATCATCTGAATCCATTATCCCTTTTGAAAATAATTCAAATATTTTTCCAATTCCAACAATTCCAAATTGTTTTAACTCCACTGCCCTAAGTGCTCCTAAACTAGAAGAGCCAAAAACCCTTACATCTCTTTTTCTTAACAGATTATAAACTTCAATAGGTGTTGGAGGATAGTCCTGAAGAAAATATCCATCAATTAAGCCCACTATCCTTACACCTGTAGGAATTAGCTGTAATATGTCCCCCTTTTTAGCAGGCAATCTATAATCCGCATCAAGAATTTCTTTTGCTTTTTCGATTGGTAGTGACGGGCCTAAAAAAATCACAGGTTTAAACATTTTATAAAACACTCTCTAGCCCTGTTGCCAACAATAGATTTATTTACCTTAAACGTTTCTAATCCAGGGACTATTGTCCTTACTACAGGGACATTTATTTTATGGTTTGTAAGATTTACTACTATCGCCCTATCTAGTTTTCTTTCTTTTAATTTATCTAAAATTAATTGTATGTCATCTAAAATATCGTCATTATAATACGATTCTATATCAGAAAATTTTATGTTGTTTTTAGATTTTATAAACTGCCAAGAACGTTTGTCGTCGCTATCATCCGGATCATATTTCATTTTTCTCAGGTCATCCCGTGAGCCTTGAATATTAGCTGCTCTAGATTGCGACACCTCAGTAATAGATCGTATCATTGCAATTCTGGAGTCGGGATGGGTACCATGACCTTCAACTAAATAACCATAATCATGATTAATCCATTCAACACTGCTTGCAACGAATGTCGGGATGCCAAGATCAGAGGTTACATCTTTAACCTTTAGTGATATTTGGCAATTTTTAAATTTTTCCAAGAGTTTTTTAATCGGTTCATTGGCTTCACCTATGTCATTTAAATCTACATCTGGGTATATCCCATTATCATCAATGAATTTTTTCGATTCTATTGACTTTAGTTTTACACCATGCTGAATTAATGAATTTTCAATTGTTCTCAGAACATGGTATTGGTAAGCACTGGAAACGAATTCGGCAATGCTTATTGCATCCCTTTCTATAACTTCGCATAATGAATGACAAATCGCCTCCTCGATCACATTGCCCGATGCCAATCCATTAGTATGATAAAAAGCATATGGATTTAATGAAGGTGGTTTTGGAACATATTTAAAAAGCGCTAATGAAAGCGGCACTAAAATATTTTTTTTGCTCATAAGATCATATCCAACACAATAATCCATTATCATTTTATCATCTAGAGAAAAAGACAGTGGCTCTATTACATCATTGTATTTCATAACCTCATAACTTTTTGACAGTTCTCCATAGCTTCCCCTTATTATTTTATCTGCATAATTTTTTGGTAATGATGAAAATCTCTCAATGCTTTCCATTATTGCGCTGGCCTTCGCATGGTTTCTGGTAGGTCCTTTTCCACCATACACCCAAATGTAATCCTCAGTTCCGGGTAATACGGATGAAAAGTTAGGGATCTTTAATCTATCCATATTTGTGATATCGGCTATTCTGGTAATTCCAATCTCATTAACGATTTTATTTACATTTTTTAGGGTCGCTTCCACAGGTTGTACTCTAGAAGTTCCCCTAGATGTCCATTTTTTTCTTGATTTTAGAGTTGATAACGAATTACTTTCCAATTAATATTAATACGTTAATAATAAACAAATGTTATTTTAATTATTGTATTGTTATATTCCCTGTTTGCAAATTTAAATACGCATTAATATCATTTAAAAGATAAAGCCAATGAATAACGTTATATATAAAGAATATGGCTTAAGTATTTATATAATAGATTCTTTTGAGGAATTACTTGAATTCTAAAAACATTGAAGCTGAGATTATTAGCGAGATCCTGCTAAAAGCCGCTAGCGAACCCGAGTTCAGGAAACGATTAATAAAAAATCCTGAAAAAATATTAGAATGTTATAGTATTTCCAAGGAAGCAAAATTCATAGTGCAGAAAAGCATCAAAGATCTAATACAATAATCTACAGTTTTTATTTTTCAAATATTGGGCAGTAGTTAAAGTTTGCATGTGTAAACATATATGATAATATTAATAAGAAATAAATTATTTCCCATTAATGTGGCAAATAAAATTTCGCTGTCTTTAGTATCGTTTATTTTTTCCGTATTAGTAATTTTTTCTCTTTCAAATTTTTCTCACTCCCTTGTAGACAATTCAACTATATCTGAGAACAGTTTTAAAGAAATATCAATTAGAGGGACCATTTCTTCCAATCGGGATGCTTTTCAAGATACGGGTTTAGGGCAATCATATTTTATACTCCCGTTGAGGAATGATAATGCAACATATAGTGGTACTTTTACCTTTACCTCCACCAAGCCCATTCAAATACAGCCTTTTAACATATTGAGTGTAAATAACAGTCTAAAGCTCCCGATACAGTACGGAACATTGTATACAGTACCAATAAATGGTTCATTTCTTGTGTCCAGTGATCTTTTAAAACAACCACAAAATACAGGAACAGTACAATTTTCCGGGAATGTTTTGAGGGCTTTTGCTAATGAGCCATTTATCATTACTTATTCTTTTAGCGGAAAAATAATCAACTCGGTTGTTGCTAACAATCTCTCAAGTGCACTTAATGTTTATAAAGAAATAACAGGTACAAAAACTTGAGTGCATTTAGGAAAACAAAATGGCGCTAAAACTGTTATGTTTTATCGTAATTGAACAATCCCCCAGCCTCGACTATTTCCGAAATTATTTTGCTAAATGGTTTTATGTTATAAATTTTATTATCTTTTGTGTAATCTTTTACAGTATTGTTTTCCAAATTGATTTCCACCTCATCTTTATCATCTATCTCATCAAGTATATTTTCATCAATTTCAATTGGTAATAGATATCCACCATCAACGGCATTTCGATAAAATATCCTTGCAAAAGATGGCGACAGGATAGCTCTGATTCCGGATTTTGAGAGAGCTATTGGCGCATGTTCTCTGCTTGAGCCACATCCAAAATTGTTGCCCACTAATAAAAAATCACCTTCTGAAACTTTTTTTGTAAATTCAGGATCTATCCCCTCCATCGCATGTGTGGCCAGTTCCTCATGATCATGTATTTTTAAATAGGGACCCGGGATGATTACATCAGTATCGATGTTTGCTTTACCGTATTTATGAACTGTTCCGCGCAATATCACTGGATATCCCTTGGATCTGTTATTTTTCCTGTTACCGCAGATGCTGCAACTACCATAGGAGACGCAAGATATGTTTGAGACTCCACATGGCCCATCCTTCCGGGGAAATTTCTATTGGTCGTGCTTATGCAGATTTCGTCTTTTCCTAAAACACCCATATGCGCACCACAACAAGCACCACATGTAGGTGGCCCTATTACTGCCCCAGATTCCATGAAGATTGTTATCAATCCCTCTTTGATTGCTTTCATGTATATTGATTGAGCTGCCGGTAGAACCTCTGTTCGCACTCTTACTTTCTTTCCTTTCAATATTTTAGCTGCACTCCTAAGATCAGATAATTTGGCTCCTGTGCATGAGCCAATATAGGCTTTATCAATCACCGTATTGTGTAATTCGCGCACTACTGTGACATTTTCAGGAGAAAAGGGTTTTGCTACAGATGGCTCCATCTTATCGCAGTCGTATTCAAATATTTCCGCAAACTCAGCATCCGGGTCTGATTTAATTAAGTTATATTTTTGTTCTGTTCTTCGTTTTAGATATTCTGTTGTTATATTGTCAGGCTCAATAATTCCATTTTTGGCTCCTGCTTCAGTGGTCATATTAGTTAGAGTTAATCTTTCTTCCATTTCTAAATCATTAACAACACTTCCAGAAAATTGCATTGTCTTGTAATTTGCTCCATCCGTTCCAATGTCTGAAATTATGTTCAGAATAATATCTTTTGCCATTAGATGCGATGGCATTTTTCCGTGTAGTTTAAACAACAAAGTCTCTGGCACTTTAAACCAAATTTTTCCATGAGTCAAAACATAAGCAATATCTGTATGCCCTAATCCAGCTGCAAAAGCGCCCATTGCACCGGTTGTGTTTGTATGGGAATCCCCTCCTACATATACTTCTCCGGGTAACACCAAGCCCTCCTCATGGGACAAGGTATGGCAAATCCCATACTGCCCTAAACCATATTTAAAATGTTTTTGTATACCGTTTTTTTGGGCCCATTTTGTCAACTGTATTATATTATCTGCAGACACTCTATCAGATGCAGGAACGAAATGGTCTTCTGAAATCCACACATTGTCTGGGTTCCATATCTTTCCCATAGGTTTGCCTTTTTTTTCCAATTCTTTGAAAACTTTCATTACTCCTGGACCGGAAACGTCATGAATCATTACTTTGTTGACATTGGCAAAAATAATATCCCCTGGTGTTACTTTGTTACTAGTTGATGCATGGGATAAGATTTTTTCAGTAATTGTCATTCCCATTGATATCATCTACTTTGTTGAACTAAAGATTAATACCTTTTGAATCAAATCAATAAACTAATTTATTTAGTTCTTCTTACCAGTATGCGTATTGGAAATAATTCCTTTATTCTTGGAAAGGGAATCAGAATCTTTTAATTTATATGATAAAATTGTTAACAATAAAAATAAAATTAGCTTTCAGAACGGCGATCTATTGATAATATCCAGCAAATACCTTTCAATCAGTGAGGGACGGGTAAAAAAACTATCAAATGTGAAGGCCAGTAAAGAATCAATCATGCTTTCAAAAATATACCATATCAATCCAAAACTAATGGAGTTAATCGTGCGCGAATCTGATGAAATTTTTGGAGGATTGTACGGCTTTGTTTTAACTGCCGTTCATGGAATTTTGTCCCCTAACGCCGGAATCGACAAATCAAACATCCCACTAGGAAAGGTTGTGCTATAC
>JBKJYK010000136.1:0-4585 GCA_046715515.1 Candidatus Nitrosocosmicus sp. | reverse complement strand
ACATTGTAAAAGGTGTTTGAAAGATGATGGGTGTTGATATGGCCGAAGATATGCTTAATTATAAATTTATTACCGTGGTGTCTAAACTTTAACATTGAACTATTGTATAGTAACGATATCTGAATAAGGTTTCAATAATATGTGTTGGTATATTTTGTTGGGGTTATCTTTAAATTTTAGTTTTTTTAATGGTATGGAATAAGAAACTTGTGTGTGTTTTACAATTAAACTTATTGCTATATAGAACAAAACCAAACCTATGATGGATGATGCTATAGCAGCTTGTTTCTGTGGGTAGTATTGATTTCTGAACAATTTTAGTAAAATAAGCATCATGATATATTATTAAACATATCAAATATATAGTCGGCAAAAATCATTCTCTATTCTATTTGTTTTGAACATGAAAACTCAGTTTGCCTGCTATTTTTTTTGTGTGTCTATGGTTGGTATCATGATGAAAAGATTGCAAAAATTGCTTGGCAACCGTGAATCCTTGTTATTGCATTTAATACCGAGTTTGCAAAACTGTAGGTGTGATGTTTTGTACAATCACATGCAACTAAAAAACCCCTGGTAAAATCCAATCTATCTAAGAGTAACAGAATTTTGTTAGATATATTAGTATTATAACATTTTTATCGTATATTGGTAGTGATTTTCATGCAATCGTGTCCTTGTTTTGTCCTTTGAAGCTGGTTTTGTTATTTTTAAGAATGGGAAATAGCAGAAAAACACACTTGATTGTACAGTAATATTTTGCATAAACAGTAATGCGAAACCCATTAATTAATTCATACGATATTTTTTAGGTAACAGTATGCATAATAAACGGTTGTCTATTTCTTTTTTTGCTCTCATGTTCGTAATATTTTTTGGATCCCATTCATCAGCTCAAACAATTTATGGTGCATATTCCAAAGCACAGCCTATTCTGTCTGGGCCTGTTGTAAATGATCCCACCCTTGTTGTGGAAAAGGTTGTTGACGGTTTGGAGGCGCCAACAAGCATGGCCTTTTTGGGTAACAATGACATTCTTGTGACTGAAAAAAACACAGGTAACGTTATTGAAATAATAGACGGCGAAACCCAGGATAACCCCGTATTGGATGTACAGGTGGCGTCTGATATAGAGCGCGGTTTACTTGGAATGGACATATCAAAAAAAAATGATGGTAGAATCTTTGTTTTTCTTTATTATACTGAATCAGGGGGCGGAGAGGATGGTGATGACGTAAAAGATGGTGTTGAGCCAAAAGGCAATGTGCTAAAGAGGTTTGAATATGTGGATGGAAAGTTAATCAATCCAACCACCCTCTTAAATCTGCCTGCGCAGCCAGGTGCCACCGATAGATCTGATCACGTTGGTGGCAAAGTTGTGGTGGGGCTGGACAGTAATGTGTATGTGATGGTGGGGGAAATGGGTGGGCATAGAACCATCGCTCAAAATATCGGTGATGGTCCAGATGCTGATGTCACGGGAGGCATCTTAAGGATAACCCAGAACGGTAAGGTTGTGCCTGCAGACCCTATCTTTGGGGATGAGATGCCCCTTAGCCTTTATTACGCAATGGGAATTCGAAACAGCTTTGGCATGGATTTTGACCCCCTGACCGGAAATTTGTGGGACACTGAAAACGGTCCAACTGTGGGCGATGAAATCAATTTGGTTGAACCTGGCTTTAACAGCGGTTGGGCGTTAATTCAGGGATATGAAGGTGATGATCTATTGGATGATGGGAACTCTGAAAACGATTTGGTTACATTGGGTGAGGGTGTGTACAGTGACCCGGAGTTTGGATGGCAAACCCCTGTAGGCATAACGGATGCTGAGTTTCTAAAATCCGATAGTCTTGGGCAGGAATACTTTGGTAATCTTTTTGCTGGGGACATTAACAATGGGTATCTTTATAGGTTCACACTGAATGATGACAGGACGGGTATTCTTGTAAAGGGTAATTTTGGTGGTGGTGGCATAGAATCGCTATCTGACAACCAGGTTGATACCCCAAATGAAATGGAGCCAATTATTTTCGCGCAAGGCTTCGGCGGCATCACAGATATAAAAACGGGACCAGACGGCTATTTGTATGTGTTAACCTACGCAGGGGAATTGTATAGGATATTGCCAATGTCAGAAAACTCCACACCAGAAAGCCAACCCAATTCAGCAACACAACATGATGATTCAGATAGTAGTCCGGATGTGCCTAGCGACGCAATTCCCGCAATAATTGTTGGTATACATGGGGACGATTCGTATTTACCAAATCCACTTGAAATTAAAGCCGGACAAACAATATCGTGGCACAATGAAGATTTGGTTGCGCACACAGTAACATCCAGCTCAGATGGTGATTCTGATGGCGGCGGCGGCGGCTCGTCATTTGATTCTGGACCAATGTTGTCAAAACAATCCTATAGTTTGACATTAGATGAACCTGGAAGATACGAATATTATTGTGTATACCATCCCTCAATGGTTGCGAATATACAGGTAAACTAGAGCCCTCATTATTTTTTTGCGTATTTAAAAGACATCAATTATATTTTTTTAAAATGTTGGCAAGTAATAAAGCGAAAGGAAGTTTTGAAAAGAAAATATTGGTAATTATCCATTGATATTAATCAACCCCGGAATGTAACCGAACGCATATGTGATAAATAAGGCAAAACAAACACCAATAGATAAATTGCTAAAATTATCATAGTTTGATTTCTATTACAATACATATAGACAATTCACATTCTTCTCCTTTTATGGAAAAGGTAAATGATGCAACATTACCCACTGCAATTGTTACTGGCTCAACTAAAGGCATAGGAAAAGCAACGGCAGAATTATTCGCAAAAAGAGGTTACAATGTAGTCATTTGTTCAAGAAATCAAAACGACACAGACAAAACAGTTGAAGAAATCAAATCAGCGGCAACAATAGCGACGAATGCTTCAACGGCTAAACCCGTATCGCAAGTTATGGGATTAAAATGTGACGTGCGTAATACCTCTGATGTTAATTCTCTTGTTAAGGCAACTATGGAAAGATTTGGAAGAATAGATGTATTGATTAACAATGCGGGCATTCTGCTGTACAAAAATTTGGTGGATGTGTCTGTGGATGAATGGGCAAAGACAATCAATGTAAACCTTACTGGCACTTTTCTGTTTTGCAAAACAGTTCTTCCATATATGATAAAAAGCAACTCTGGGGTTATTATCAATGTTAGCTCTGGTGGTGGCAAAATGGGTTTTCCCAATCTGTCTGCATATTGTGCAAGTAAATTTGGAGTGATGGGTTTAAGTGAAAGTGTGGCGGCGGAGGTTAATGGCTGTGACATAAGAATTATGACAATATGCCCTGGTGAGATTGATACTCAGATGATAAACGATGCCATTAACTTGGGTTACAATTTGCATTGCAAAAGGGGTGAATTGCATAAACCCAAAGATGTTGCCCAAAAGATTCTAGATATGGTAGCCAAAGCAAGTGTGTACAGAAATGCACAGTGTGTTGAGTTTTACAATGGATTTAACCCGTAAAGCGGTAATGCTAAACTAAGATCATGGCTATTCCTTGGTGTTTTTGTCTGTTCTGCGGTTGTTGTTGTTCCAACCATGTCGAGTGCTGTTTTTTTTCTTGTGGTTTCAATATGGATAGTGTCGATAAAAAAGGTTGAATGAATAACAAAAATACTGGCCAGCCATTTGTATGTTCCTTGTCATTGAACTGATTGCTGTTACAATCGGCTCGTTGCTTTTTGCAGGCAATATTTGAGTTACATGCTATAATACAAATCTTAAATATTTGAGTTTGTTAAGTTAACCCTGCTACATTTTCCTGGTTCATCATTAGATAAGAAAGGTCTTTGCCTGTTTCAGGTGAGAATTCACATATGTTGCTGTTAAAGTAAGATTGATGAAATAATGGGTATGGGTATGGAAACCATATCAAATAATTGTAATCCGTGGGAACCTATGCCTATGTCAGTCCCTTACAATGGATTCGTATATCAGCTAAAAGGTTGTATAAGTTGGGGGGATTATACTCTGTGTATACGATCCCCAATACTTTTGAATTTAAAAATATTTGCAATATTGGACAAATTGAACAAGTTGTATTATGGCCAAAAGAGGAAAGGTGTGGATTCAGACACTCAAACCATGGATGAATTGCAAACCATGAAAACTGTTTTTTTAACATCAATTTTTAAACACTATCATACATCCCTTTTCATTCAAGCTATCATTAGAAGGCCTACCGAATTTAATGGGTGTTTCGTACTTTCCCTCTATCATTTCGGGAAACTTTGAGAGGTTTACCTAAGATATAATAATACTTTTCATTGCAGAGTATTGCTTTAGTTAGTCCTGGCTTTAAGGTCTTTGCAAAGGGGGTGTATTTCTCATAAACACCAAACTTTCTTTGCCTTATTCCTTTTTATAATTGAAATAGCAGAATTGCTTTTACTGTTTCCTTGAGTTCTATACCAATTTATTTTAAAGGTCTACCATCATCATCATTGTCTAGAGCGCCCTGGAACACAGAATCATAACATCTCTCAACATCCGCTAAAGAAAGTGTTCC
>JBKJYK010000135.1:0-3229 GCA_046715515.1 Candidatus Nitrosocosmicus sp. | reverse complement strand
CAAAATTATGATTCATTGATTATATCTATACAAATAATTAAACGTGGTTGATTATTACTCAGTCAAATTAATGTCTTATTACCTGGTCTGAGAAGGCCTTAAAAGGTCTCCTTCTGAAACTGCTATCATGTTAGAGATATGATGACCATTGCATGATTTTGTATCTTATTGCAAATTAAAAACAATGGGCCGGGTCGGGTGTTATCCACATTTGGGTGTAATCTAACCTACATGATTATGATATTTTAAGAATGCTTCTTAATTTCAACCAATATTCATGATAAATGATAGTGTTTAACAATCAAACTCGTAGATACTTTTCTACTGAAGAGCCGTCGAGTCTTGTTGAAGAAATATTATTTGAAACAATTTTGAATGAACTTTTGAGTTTAGAGGATGCAAACAACTTTCGTTAATACTTTTCCTTATGCTCAGTCTTAGGATCTATCTCATAAAAGGAAGGAAAGATGAAGATGATAATAGTTTTATCTAAAAAAAATTATTAAGAATACATATTTTTTATCAATACATCAAATAAAACTGTTTTTGTATATTAATTTTGTAAGTTTTCATTGATTTACATTATTTTACAATGCATTGAAATCATTGAGAATTAGTTAAAATCTTAGAAGTTCTTCAAAATATTCTAAGTTTTATGATTATTGATTAATAATTAGAGGATTATACGACATGAATATTAGTAATGAAACCTTACGAATTTACGATGTCTCGAGAAAATTGTGGGGATTAGGCTCGATGTGAGAGGAGATTTAGTTCCCAAACATGATGTCAAAGAATTCTCGCAAGTAACTAAAATAAAGGATCTTTATTTCGGTCTTTTAAAATCATCTGAAAAAGAAATAATGCTGATTTTTCCTACTAATAAGGCGTTTGAACGTCAAGAGCGAATAGGAATAATCGGTTTATTAAATCAAGTTGCAGGAGAAAAAAACCTCAATATCAAAGTGTTAGTGCCTGTAGAAAATTTAGGAAATAGTCAGGAATTAGTAATAAAACCATTTCCTTTAAGAGAATATTATCAACAAGATCCCAGTAACAATATCTATATAAGATATGTTACAGTACAAGGAATTGCCGACCTACAAGAAACAATTTTAATAGTGGATAGAAAAGTTTCATTTGTAATTGAATTAATAGATGACACTAAGGATACTTTTGAAAAAGCAATAGGTCTAGCAACTTATTCTAATAGTAAATCAACAGTATTATCTTATGTTTCAATATTTGAAAGTTTATGGAAACAAACAGAACTATATCAAAAACTAAACGAATTAAATGAACGGCTCCAAGAGCACGACAAGATGCAAAAAGAGTTTATCACCATTGCCGCCCATGAACTGAGAACTCCTATACAACCAATACTTGGTTCAGCTGAAATTCTTCTTTCTAGTAAAGAAAACATCGGACAAGATAAAGAGTTTCTAAACGTTATAGTCAGAAATGCGAAAAGACTACAAAAACTTACAGAAAACATACTTGATGCCACAAAAATTGAGAATCTGTCGTTAAAAGTTGACAAACAATACGTTAGGTTAAATGATATTATAACAAATATTATTGCAGATCACAAAAAGGAAGAAGAAAATAACAAACAAAGAAAAATAAAGTTAGCATGCTTTAGTAATAATGATAACATTATTGTAAATGTAGATGTAGCGAGAATAACTCAGGTCGTTTCGAATCTTTTAAGCAATGCTATTAAATTCACTCAGAAAGGCGAGATATCTGTTAATATTACAAGAGATGACACCGACCAACAAATTATAGTCAGTGTGACCGATACTGGACAAGGTATCGACCCTGAAATAATGCCAAGGCTATTTACAAAATTTGCCACAAAATCTATTGTAGGGACGGGACTAGGTCTCTATATATCCAAAAGAATCATTGAAGCCCATGGAGGTAAAATGTGGGCTGAGAATAATTTAGATGGAATAGGTGCTACATTCTCATTTACCCTCCCACTGGAAACTCAACGAGATCCCAAAGAAAGTATAGTTATTGATACTGTCCACAGTATCAATAATGGCATTGAAGAAATTAGAAAGAAAAGAAGTATTTATAATACCTCTCATAAAACAAAAATGAAAAGGATATTTTTAGTAGACGATGACTATGATCATACTATTACTTTCAAGATGGGATTGGAGTATGCAGGATTTGAAGTTGATGTGTATAATGATTCAACAATCGCATTATCAAAATTCAAGCCGGATTACTATGATCTATTGCTAATTGATATTAAAATGCCCAAGATTGATGGATTTGAACTTTATGAAAAGATAATGGAAATAGATGATAAAGTTATTGTATGGTTTATTACCGCATATGAAACATATCATAAATCATTAAAAAAAGTTTCATCAACATCAAAAGGAGAAAAGAATTCAGGTCTTATTATTGAAAAACCTATTGAAATAGATAAATTAGTGAAACAAATAAAAACAGAGTTTGGTCAGGACTTTTAAAAAATTGGTTATTTCTGCATTATCTGCAATATTCACTTTAACCTTGATAAAAAACTGTGTATAGTAAATGAGAAACTGTATACGGTTTCTAATCCAGTCCTGTTAGACCACAATACCTTAATTAATCAAAAATATATATACAATTAATACGATAATAATGATAATTTCAACAAATCTCAAGATAACTTGCAATTTTTATATGGGCCGGGTCGGGTGTTATCCACATCTGGGTATAATCCAGTTGTAATAAATGTTATTTCGCTTAGCAGGTCGTAAGAAATCATAACCCTGCTCGGATTTGAACCGTTAACCGTACAATTTTGGATAGGCCTCTGATCACTAAGTGACCTCTGTAAACATTCTAGATCTTGGTGTTGCCATTCAGATCGTCTAGGTTAGACTTTGACTTGTATTATTTTTAACAAGGCATCCTACCAGAGTATCATCAAGAAGACTATCAGAGGATCGGGCCCGGTGGGCTTCAGGACGATATCGGTCCTTTACTGTGGATTCTATTTCACATATTAAGTGGGTCAAATATTGTCAAGATTGAAGATGATTTTTGTGATCCTTCAATTCCTTGAAAACAAATTGAAGTCGTATAGAACCAATTTACCATCAAATACTACGAAATAATTCGAATTAAAAATTAAAGTTCAGAGGATCAAGATCACTACGCTCCTTTCAATAAACACTTTATTTCGAACCCTCATTAATTAAGTATCTATTCTCTTCATGAT
>JBKJYK010000134.1:0-5366 GCA_046715515.1 Candidatus Nitrosocosmicus sp. | reverse complement strand
ATATTTATATTTATGTTTATCATTTGTGACATATTTTTTCTTCAAAAGTAAAAAAATTTTTAAATCTTTGGTTTGTTTTGATGCTTTAGGTTGTATGATGTTTTCATAATCTTTATGCTTGTTTTCCATACCGCCTTGTTGTCAACATTATGGTTTGTTCTGTATAAAAAATTAGATAAAACCCTCCAAGAGAGTAAGGGGTCTAAGGACAATCTCAATAACAAAATAGAGGAACTTCAAAGGATGGTTGCCAATGTGTCTGCTTTTGTTCTAAAGAGTGACAAGGTCCAAGAAAAATCTCATTCGCAAGTTGCCGCCACTTTATCCAAGATTTCTCTTTTATTGGAAAAAGATCTTCCAGAATCTTTGGAAACCAACAAGGATAAAGTTCAAACCAAAAGCACAGATGACTCAAATGGCAATTTGAGGGATCCTTCAAGCTTGATTTCCCCTCAATCAGATTCCCCTCTTCTCCCATCGACTCAATTAAAAAAAAGCAACACTGACAGTTCAGTGGATTTGAAAAACGATTTAGAATATTATGAAAAGCATAAGGAGGATATTTACAAATCAAAAAAACCAGAAATTGATAACAGCTCTGTTAATGAGTTGAAATCACTAGAAAAAGAAATACTTTTTGCTCTAAGGAGATTGGAGAGAACAAAATCCCATTTGGATGTAGAGCAGGAGCAGGAGCAGGAGAACAAAAACTAGGCAACATGATTAAAAAAATCATCGGCTCAAAACATATACCACATGTAAAAGATGTATAGGATATCTTTATTGATAAATAGACTGATATGGTGTTTTTTACTATAATCACAGTTCCGAATTGGAAAAACCTTTTTACATCATATTATTTCAATGATTTAAAATGGTCACCATACACAACAACAGTTCCTTTAGAAATACGGCCTACCAAATGTTTTGCAAATCAATTCTTTGTTTTGTAGCAAACATGCACTAAAATGTTAGGACATTCGCCTAAAATATAAGTCTCTTGTTTCCTATAATGCAATAACAACAATAATTATGATGATAAATAAAATCTTGCGGAGCATCCAGGTCAATTTTAATGGAGTTTGTTTTTATGCCATGATGGTGACTGTAGCATTATTTGCATCTTCATTTGTGATTCTTTTCCCACTTTCTGCGCAATCCCAAGAGCAGGGAATTGTAAACCATATTGCTGATAAGCCAATTAGCCTAAAAATAGATAACATTTCTGTGGGTGATAGTCCTACTGGGCTAATAGCTGTCAAAGGAACAGTACACAATAACTCCACAGAAAACATGGTTAATGTGAAGGTCATAGTAAATTTATTTGATTCAAATGATGAACTAATAATAGAAACAATGAGATTTGTTACGCCTGCTTCTTCTTTTTTTAAGCCAGGCTATGAAAGGGATTTTGACTTTTTTGTAACTGCAAAAGATGTTGATCACTACAACATCACAGCATATGGCAACAAAGCACAATAAAAAAACAAAAGGAAGATGATAATTTATTAATAATCGGTATGATTTTATCTTCCTTATCTAACCTTCCTGTATGGAAACCATCAAGATTTTAGGATCAAAAGCGCCCACATTCTACCAATAGCATCCTCAAGTTTAGCTTGTTGCAATTATTTTTAATCATCGGGTAACTGCTACTTAATGATATTCCCCTTTTAGATAAGAGCAAATTAGTCAACAAGAGTAATATTAAATCCATACACTTGGCAAAAACAACAACAAAAATCAATTTTACCATTAGTAGCAATAACAGCAGATATCACACTATTAGAAGATCCTTAGCAGACGCAGGCGCAAGAAGCAAACACCAAAACAAAACATACTCATCATCAAATGACCAATGTGTTGGTTTAGATAACACACCTTCTGAAACAGCCTTAATGCCCAACAATACAAACTTCGGCAGCAACCTGCCGGTTTACGGCGTCAGTCCCTTTTATTATTTTAAATTAAAGCAGTCACATTTTTGCTACGTTTTTATCCGCACATTTTTATTAAGACACTGGCTTTATGATTATAACAAATTAGCACCATTTAAGTATAACATATAGCCAGTTTTAGTTGATTAAAATTTCAATACGACGAATACAAACGGTCAAACAAAATAGATAAAAATGAACAGCGACAAACAATCATTAATCTTTTTGATTCGGGCATACCTTTAGAGATTATTGCATTACAACTGGATATCGAATTGGATGAGGTCAACAAGGTTATTCAGAATATTAGTGATAGGAAAGACATTGAAAAGAAATACCTTCAAAATAATCCAGGTAATCGCCCCATGTCCGTTTTTTACCTGGATGCGGTAGTCGACATTCCAAAAATAATATCCAGCGCCCAATCGAGCATGTGGAAAGCTTTAAGGACAGACCCAGTTTTTACATTTCCATTTAACGAAACACAAGAAATCTTGAGTCATTATTCAGTTACTAAAATAAATTCAATAATTTTGCATATCGATATAGTTGGTTCAACAAAACTATCAATGACTCTTCCCATAGAGCGCATTTCCAAAATTATCCAAGCCTTTACCCAGGAAATGACCAAAATTATTAGGCTGTATGGTGGATATGTTTTAAAATACATTGGTGATGCAATAATTGGCTTTTTTACGGTTGACACGGACAATCTGTATCTTCCGTGCATTAACGCAGTTCATTGTGCAAAAACAATGATTAAAGTCATAAATCAAGGTTTTAACCCCGTTTTGAGTCAGTATGATTATCCCGAAATGGGTGTGAGAATAGGCATAGACTATGGTGAGAACGTTGTTGTAAAATATTTGCCTGATTCTGAAAATCTAGATTCTTATGATGGCAGCGGTGGCAGCAGCATCAGTAGTAGTAGCCATTCTAAAGAAAAACAGCCAGAAAACAAAAAAGAGATAAAACAGCCCATTTATGATATCCTGGGGTACACTATCAGTATTGCAACAAAAATGACTACCTATGCCAAAATTGGTCACATTATTGTGGGTCAACTAATCTACGACATTTTATCCAAAGAGGAACAGAGTTATTTTACCATGGTTGATACAAGCCCAGAAAATTGGAATTACATTAGTGATGAAACCGGAACGATTTACAAGTTATATATCAATAGGACTTAAGTTTTAAGTTTATGACTTTATCCAAAATGATCATATCGTTTAACGCATTTTAGGTATTGTTCCTTATCGTATTTACCATACAGCATATCACTTTTTCCATAAACATCCAGGTTTGCTTTAAACACCATATTTTTTTGTGCAGATAGCACCACAATAAAATCATTATGCAGTTTTGCCTCTTTCCTTTTGATGGTTTTGACTAGCAATAACAACAACAACAACAATGTCTCTAGAATATTGGATTGCAAAGGTTAGCCTGTGGCCAGTAAATTTTTTTCATTCAGGGTCAGAAATGGTAAATTAATCATTATTTTTCATATAGCCACCACATCATCATACCCTTTTAGTTTTGTTTATGGTGTAAAGGCTTTATTAAATATTAACCTGGCATTTTCCCGTACTGTATCGTTTACCTCAACAACAACTAATCCTTCGTTTGGTTGACCATAAAAAACAGCCCATTTATTTGGAGAATATATGAAAAAAGGCAGTGCTACCAAGTCCTCTTCGCCTTCAATAATGATTTGTATCTTATTATAAAATTTTACCGTGGTTAGCTCTTTAATTAGATTCATCACTTCTGCGTTTATCTCACCAGGCTTATTCTCGCAATAAATTTTTTTATCGGCTTGAAATTCGGAGAATTTACTCGTTATAACCCTTTTTTCTTTGTTATCTATAACAGATATATCGGGAATGTGCCCAAGAAACAATAACTTCTCGGTTGTGGTATCACCAACAGTTATTATTTTGTCGCATCTTTTGACAAAATGGTTGATTTTTATTCGATCTATCTCATTTTCCCTTATTAACGTCCCAAATGGCGTCTTCAATAAATCAGCATAATTTAAGTTAATCCTCATACTGCAATCATTTTTTTACCAATCGTTTCTCAGTTATATAACCACTAACCATGCGATAGTTTCACTTGATAGAAAAATTGATTGGTTCGATGTAATTAGTTATTCGATTCTATTGTGGTATCTTTTCTTTGTTTGCTTCCTTTTCTTCTTGATCTTTTAAATCTATAGCAACTACACTGATTCTTCCAGCAGCAACCCCTGCTATTTTATAAAACGCCCGTGAATATTCTGATTGTGGTTCTGATATTATTATCGATTTGCCGCTATCACTGCCCTCCATGATTTGTGGAGTTAAAGGAATTTCACCTATAAATGGAATGTTAAATTGTTCACTTATCTTTTGGCCGCCACCTTTGCCAAAAATATTGATTTTTTCCTGACAGTTTGGACAAGCAAGATAACTCATGTTTTCAATGACCCCTATTATCGGAATATTCAGTTTGTTGAACATACCTATTGACTTTACTGCTACATTCATGGCCACATCTTGTGGCGTAGTTACAATTAAAATGCCCGTAATCGGAATAGTTTGCGCCATGGTTAGTGGTGCGTCTCCTGTTCCAGGAGGCAAGTCTATGATCAGGTAATCCAGTTCCCCCCAATTAACATCTGTAATAAACTGCTTAACTATGCCCGATATTATTGGACCCCGATATATGCCTGCTTGCTGGGATTGTTCATAGAAAAATCCCATAGACATTACCCTTACATTTTCAGTTATGGGTGGTTGTATTTTATTGTCTAAAACCTCCGGGCTCTCTTTTAACCCCAGCATCAAAGGTACACTTGGGCCATATATATCTGCGTCTAGTATACCCACTTTCGCCCCTGTTTTTGCCAGGGCTAAAGCTAGGTTCACCGAAACAGTTGTTTTACCAACACCACCTTTTCCACTAGCTACCGCTACAATGTTTTTTACATTTGGAAGTAACTGATCCATTGAAATTGAACGACCCTCAACTACCCTAGCTGTCACTTTCAAGTCCAAATCTTTTATACCCAAAGTAGATACCGAATTCCTAACATCCTGCTCTATTTCACTGTTAAATGGACATGCAGGCGTAGTCAGTTCTAACGTAAAAGCAAGTTTATCTTCATTTATTGAAATATCTTTAATCATTCCCATAGAAACAATATCTTTATGTATCTCTGGATCCTTTACACTTTTTAATGCCGTAATGACTTGATCTACAGTAACCATGATAATACAGAAATCGGGTCATGATCGTATTTAAATCATTCATCCTGGAATTGTAAAAGTGTGTCATAAAATTGAGTATTTTTAAAGTTAAACATAAAGTTCATAAACTAAAAGTTATGGATATGTTGTATCCTTATTATGTTTGCTATAGCACATATGACCGATGTAGTGA
>JBKJYK010000133.1:0-11196 GCA_046715515.1 Candidatus Nitrosocosmicus sp. | reverse complement strand
GTTTTTTACGGGTAATTTACAAATAGATTTAAGGCTCTGATTTTTCATATTAAATTGATTATTGATGAGTACTTATGACGATATTGTTCAACTAGCTTTAGAGAGGGGCTTTTATTTTCCTAGCTGTGAACTTTATTCTGATTCTAGCGCAGGATTCTGGGAGTATGGTCCTAATGGGGTTAAGATTAAAAACAATTTTCTAGAGTTATGGAGGCGAGAATTAGTAAGGAGGGATGCTATGTTGGAGATAGATGGTACTCAAATAATGAGCAGAAGTGTTTTCCTGGCGTCAGGTCACCTTAAAAATTTCTCTGACCCCATAGTAAAATGCACAAAATGCAAAAGCTCATTTAGGGCAGATAAATTGATACTAGATGAAGTAAATATAGAAGTTCCCGAAAACCTGCAAAATGATAAGGTGGACCTGCTTATTAAGGAAAATAATATAAAATGCCCCAGTTGCAAAGGCGAATTTTCCGCCTCTGAAAGGTTTAATATGATGTTTAAGGTTGAAATTGGTCCTAACCATGAAGAAGCCTATCTGAGGCCTGAGACGTGTCAGTCCATTTTTGTGGATTTTCCGCGTATATTTAAAGTGAGCCGCAGAAAACTACCACTAGGAATAGCACAGGTGGGCAAAAGTTTTAGAAACGAAATTTCACCTCGTCAGGGTTTATTGCGTCTTAGGGAGTTTTATCAGGCTGAAATTGAAGTCTTTTGTAATCCTGACAATTTGGATGATTTGCAAAAGTTTGAACATGTAAAAGATACTGTGTTGAGAATATATGACAATCAACAAACGATGGAGATAACTGCGTATGAGGCATTGGAAAGGAAAATCCTTCCAAACAAACTTGTTGCATACTATTTGGCGTTATTGGTAGAGTTTTTCAATAAAACCGGTATAGTTAATAAAAGAACGAGACTTAGGCGATTGTCGGACGAAGAAAAGGCATTCTACTCTAGCATTGCGTTTGATTTTGAAGTGGACACCTCATTTGGCTGGTTGGAGCTTGTAGCTTGTAATTACCGCTCAGACTATGATTTGATGTCCCATTCTACCACAAGCAAGACAAACCTTCAAGTTATGGATGATGAAGTTAAAGTTTTGCCACATGTATTTGAGCTGTCTTTGGGTGTGGATAGATGCATTTACTCTATTTTGGAACATTCTTATTTTATGGATAAAGAAAAAGATGATCGGGTATTGCTAAAGCTAAAACCTTATTTGTCTCCAATTCATGCAGGTATTTTACCTTTGTTAAAAAAGGATGAATTTAAGACCAAATCTTTTAACCTGGTTTCTCTCTTAAATAGGGATTTTGATGTTTTTTACGATGAATCTGGTTCTATAGGAAGGCGCTATCGTCGTTTAGAGGAGATAGGTACTCCATTTGCATTCACTATCGATCACCAGACAATAGACGATGATACTGTTACAATTAGATATAGGGATTCAATGAGCCAGGAAAGGATAAAAATCAACGATGTTCATTCTTTTTTAACTAAAAGTCTTTCTGTAGATTCAGAGTTTTGACCTAAATATGTCACCAGTATGCACTTTCGCTCTCTTCAACCATTTTGTTGCGGTCTGAAACTTCATCTTGTTTTTGGTATTGGTGCTGTTGCAATAAATTGTTTTGATTTTCTTTCAGGTTTTTTATATAGTGCTTTATCTTCTCCTCCCCTTTGTAGGTGCCTTCTGCTGCAATTATCGAAGGGGCACTGGTAGTAGGCAATTCTCCACAGCAGCTTTCATCAAACTTCTTAATGTGGTATTCTACACAATCTATTTTTCTGTCATAGAATAGTTTTTTGACTCGTTGCGATTCAGTGGAATCATCTACCAACAGAATTGGCTTTCTTTTTTTCAATGCATTCATAAAAGACATTTTTATTGGGTTAATTTATTTTTTATTTGGACTAGTTTGTGGGACAATGGAGTAAACTACAAATATTTTCAACCAGTATAATATTTAAAAACTGTTGAAAACATTGCTAATAAACAATTTCTCCCCATATGTCTATAACATAATTAAAATATTAAATGATCTAGACAATGAATTTGCTTGCTATGATTGTAATCATCTGTCCTCTATGGTGGATGATGGTTATCTTGACCTGTTGAAAGGATATGATAATGTGATCCTATCCGGAAGAAGGCATAATTCTATACTTGTCAATAAAGTGAATTCTCGCATTGTTAAGGGGTGTTTGATTTATGACAAGCCCCTGTTGGGAATATGTTACGGTGGTCAAATACTTGCTTTGACTTTGGGTGGTACTTTGAAGAAAATGGAAAAAATTTCGGACATTGTAAAAATCGACATATTGGAAACCTCTGCCTTGTTGCCTAAATATGAATCTGTGCAAATGTTTGAGAGTCATAATTTTTGTGTGTCCAGGTTATCTGAAAAATTTACCCTGTTGGGCAGTTCCAAAGAATGCGATAATGAATTCTTTTGTTTTAATGGAAAACCCTTGTTTGGGACTCAGTTTCATCCTGAGAAAAGCGGAAAACATGGTAAATACATGCTGGAAAACTTTTTAAAGATATGATTCGGGGCATGGTTTTTCCTTCCTTATAATTTTATTAAACTGTTTTTGTATTTTTTATTGTTTAGGGTGCTGCTATCGTTAAACCTCGTATAACAAAACACACGTTTAAGAACAGTCTTTTGAACAATATATGAGACCATCTTATCTAACAGTTACATTTTCATCCATAATGCCCATGTACTGCCTCTAGCATTATGATTTTTATTTAATGCCGCCTTTTGTAAAGTTATGCATAGGGACAAAAATGACAATACGGAACAAATAATATTACCTCTAGTAAGCAAAAATGAAGAAAACGTGGTTTTTCCTCTTGTAATTAATGTCTTATCTAGGTTTTGGGGTGAAGAAATACCTGTCGACGAAATTGAAAAAAGATCTCTACAATATAAAAACTTTAAGGGAACTGTTTTTATTGAGGGCCTTGAGATAGCTGAAAAAAAATTGGGGCTTTCTTCTATTGTTTACAGGGGATCTCTTGACGATCTAAAAAAAAGAGTTAGCCAGGGATTTCCAGTTATTGTTGTTCTTCCTGGCATTGGAGACACAGTCCAATTTGCAACCATAGTGTGCGGTTATGACGCTAATGAAAATAGGGTCCTAACATACGTAACTGAACCTGATTCCTATGGCGCAATTCCGGAGGACAAATTAGAAGATGATTGGTCTCAGGATGATTATTTTTCGATTTTAATATTTCCAAAAGACATGACTGATATCTTTAAAAATGACCGGTTTGAATTTGAAAGATCTAATAGAATTTACCTTGAAATCGAAAGACTAAAAATTCAAGGGAAAATACAAGAATCCATAGACCTGTTGAATCTTGTTTTAAATGCTAATTCGCCAAACAAAGAAGAAAATGAAAATCCTCAAATCCTGTGCTTGCTTGCTGGAATTCTGAATGAACTCAATGACGAAGAATGCATAGCTCTCTATAAGCGTGTCCTTGACATAAACCCAAAATTCTATTTAGTGTATAGGGGTTTAGGGAACTTTTACATTAAAAACAAAAATTATGAGTTGGCAAGGGAAAATTATGCCAAGGCAATAGAAATTAACCCAATACGATTTGGGCCAATTTACAAAAACCTCGGTGTTGCTCTAATGAACCTTGGCAATGATGTGGATGCAAGGGAATCGTTTAAAGAATATTTGAGACATGTTCCAGATGCCGCTGACAAGGAGAATATATTACAATTTCTTAATTCTTGAACCTGTAATAGTTTTTGTTTATATGTTTTCTATTGCACATACTAAAAATGGATATTGAAAAAAAGGTACTAGTGCTAGAACCTGCAATCAAGTCAGATGCGTTTTTGGATTTTCTGAACAACTTGATAAGGGATACTTTGAATGAAAACAAAGTGTTGTTTTTATCAATTAAAAAAGATGGATTTTACTTCATTGTAGAACTACAAAACATTGGGGATCTGGTATTCACAATGGATCTCTTGGGAAGGATTTCTGGGATATCCTGTATCTTTATAGCTAAATGCCTTGAGATCAGCTTTGATACACTGTCACAATCAGTTGTCCAAATTGGAAAAGAGATTTTGTTGCCTTTTGAAAATTTTTCCGTAACTATAAGGGTGTCCAATATGGAAAACCTAAAAGATAATGGCGATTTTTTGTTTTTTAAAAAGGATCTTGAATTTTTTATAATGAGTGAGCTCTCCAGCCTACCCACTAACACAAAGTATGTTACAAATGAAAATGAGGCGGATAAAACCTTGTTTGTGTTAATCGGAAGTGAAATTGCGTATGTTAGTATATTACTGGCTAAAAACAAAGAAACAATTCCCTTTAAATTCTTTAATGAGACCGTTGTTTGCCCAATCTATAGCGATTACTCTTTTTTATCACTTATCTCCATATTAAATAATGGGTTTTTCCCAATTCCATATATTTTTTATAATGGCAAAATCAATCTGAGACAAATTTTAAAAACTTTTGAAAAGATTATTAAAAGATACCCAATTAAGAACATCATAATCAATATAATCGATCTCACCGGTCTTTACCTATATATTGATAAATCGTATGCGGATTATGATTTTAATTCTGATCAACGTAACAGAAAATCGATGATGAAGAAATTGATATGTGATGAAAGCATTGTATCCCTTTTGATACAGGCTAGGGCCGAAACAAGCTTTGTTTGCCTTCCTTTTTTATCTTTTTTGCACCCTTTGTGGTTCTTAAAAAAAAACATATTAAAGTCTTTTGAATCGGGAAAAATTCCCCTGACTCCATTTCTTTTTGATTACGGGTTAAAAAGTAATTTGAGGGATTTCTATAGTCTCAACAACAACAACAACAACATACCCGGTGATGACTCATCAGACTTTTATTCTCTATATTTGGATGTAGGCTTGGAGGATTTTGAACCTGTTTTTCAAAAAATCAAAACAGGCTATTTAAATGAAATCTCCTTGAAGGGGGCCAAACAATTTAATTTAGATGTGGGAAAAGACGACATTCTTGATATTCTCGATTCCATCTAGACTGTTGCTTATTTCCATCAGCTGTGATGCTTTTTTTTTGTATTTATTGTCGTTGCTTATCGTCTCAATCAATTTTCTTATTACTGTTGTGTCTATTGTCTTTGGATTAAGGGTTAATCCGATTCCGAGTTTTTCTATTTTGATTGAGTTAGAGAGTTGTTCACCGTGATTTTCAATTGGTATTGATATGAATGGCTTTCCAAACTGAATTGCTTGTGAGATTGCTGTATGGCCCCCCCTAATTATCAATATGTCCGATAGCTGAAATATTTCGTCTCTATGGGGACACCATTCATAATACCATATGTTGCCTGAAACTTTTTTTGGACGGCTATCTCCGTTAGCTTTTCCCTCGGAAAAGACAAACTGAATATTTGTTAGATTTTGACATGCTTCAATAATTTTTAAAATAATTGGCTTTCTTGTTTCCTTGGGGCCGCTAATGTGAACAAAGATCAATAATTTGGTTTTGTCTATCTGAAGCAAATTCGTAATGCTGCTTATTCTTTCATCTGAAATGGTTATTTTAGGTGAAATGAAACCAATATATTTTATTTTGGATTTTGAAGACTTGACTGAATTTATTGTATCCTCTGAAATTGTATATGGTGGGGGCAAATCTGGTATCAGGATGTTGCTTGATATTTTCCATAAGCCTCCCATCGACTCCCCAAGGCATGTTTCAAAAAATTTTGCGAATCGAAATTCTCTCAGTCTTGGTGTTAATAATAGCTTTATTTGGTTAATAAGCAAAATTGTTGGTATATTCAGCAATTTTCCTGCAATTAGTGACGAAATCCTTGTATCTGAAATTATGATTTCTGGATTGAACCTTTTGATGTATTTTATTTCCATGTTGATTTGAAGGGGTAAATTAGTTACCCATTTTGGGATCTTTGATATGTTGTGCTTTAATGAGAATTCGCCTTCTTTGCCCCACAAAAACTCTACTGGCGGTACTAAATTACAATCATATCCGTGTAGGTTCAGGTAATTTTTTGCCTCTCCAAAAGATGAAAATTTTGATTCAAACTGGTATCGTCTAAAATAATCGGCCAAAACTAAAAGGCGGCTTGCATGACCTAAACCAACGCCATAAGGTGTAAAATACAGTCTCCGCAATATTATGACGGTTTTCTACAAAGAGTTTAAAAATGTTAGTTTATTGATATTATTTTAGTTTTGTTAATGGTAATATTGATATAATTAAGCTATCTAGATTTTATTCAGTGAATATTATATCAATAACTTGCCAAAATAATTATTTTTATTCTGGGTTTGTTTTTGTGGCATTTTTTTCTGTTTTATTGGTTTCTCCAATATTTCCAAACAGCGAACCAGTCGTTTTGGCGACACCAGACAATTCCTTGTCGTTAATTGGTGAAGATAAAGATTCTATTACCGAAAATCCATCATGTGGCCAGGTGATAAAAGGTGAAGTGAAACTGCTTTCCAATTTAATATGTCCTGGTGATGGGTTAATTGTGGGCGACAAAAACACCAGGATAGACCTTAACGGATTTTCCATAAAAGGACCCGGAATAAATAGCAATAAAGTTGGAATAATGATAGGTGGCCAGGAAAATACTACAATAATGGGCAATGGTATTGTTTCTGGATTTCAATCCGGGATATATATCTCTGGAAGCAATGATACTGTTGCTAAAAACCTGAATGTAAATAACAATAAAGTTGCCTTTTACGTTACGGGAACTAATTCCTTTGACATAAACAATAACATGGTGAGTAATAACACCATTGGGATTGCATCGCATACCTCTAACCAAACAAATGTTAAATACAATCTATTTGCCGAAAATGACCTTTCTGGAATTACTTTCATAAATACTGTTAATTCTGAAATAGATGGGAACAATATATTTAATACCACAAACGGTATTTTTTTGGATGTTCAAAGTTCTTTCAACAGCGTTAATTTTAACAATGTTTTCAATAATGTGTTGGATATCAACAATGCTAATGGTCTTCCAATTAACATCAATAAAAATTATTTTACAAATAACAACTGTGTTAGCAGTTTGCCCTCTGGTTTGTGTATTGGTAGGTAGAGAAGTGTAGAATAAATAAGTAAGTCAATTTAGTTAGGTAAAAAATAAAAAAATAAGGGGTGTGGACAGTCTGTGTATCAATTTGTTGGCAAGAAAAATACGCAAGTAAACCTGCGTCTTTTGGATATGTTATTGTTTATGGGTGGCACAATTTTCCAGATAGCTCCAATCAACATTGACTTGAAATAGGGTCAAATTGGAAATTGGTTGATTTAAATGATTAGATGCTACATGGTTTATTCATATTAAGGATGTTGGATTGATGCAATAGCGGGCAATAAAGATATGACATGGCTTGAGGATTTGGATCACAATAACCTTGTAAATCAAAACAATGTCTGTATGCTCAAAACAATGGATTAGGTTTAATCAAAAGAAAAAGATAGAAAATATTTAAAATATACTTTTCTTACTTATTAAATTAAAATATATTGTATTCATTAAACTGGCAAAGAGATATAGAAATCATAAAATTAAATGGAATAAAGGTGATAGTTAAGAAAGACAAGGCCACCAAAGAAATAAATGAATATCTGTTAATTTTCTTGTATTCACTAATATCGCTATTTCTGTTACATCCATCCTCACCTCTCAAACTCGGAAAATTCATTATGATGAATGAAGGGGAAGAAAATAGAAAAAAATTAAATAAAATGGGAATACCTACCCCACAACTATATAGAATAAACAAAAACACAATCGTAGAGGAGTATATTGAGGGTGGAAATTTATATAAATATTTAAAAAATAGCGAAGATTTGGAAATTGTTTTTAAAGTGGGAGTAATCACAGGAAGAATGCATAATGCTGGTTTCTGCTTTATAGATAACAAAGCACAAAATTATTTGATAAAAAGATCCGGTATAATCAGAACGGATTTAGGACTCATTCAAAAACGAAATTCAACCTATACAAAAAGTTTGGATATAGGCCTTTTTCTATCGAGCCTAATAGACCTTGATAGGAGAAAATATTCCAAAATCGAAAGAACATTTTTAAAGGGCTATAAACTTGAATCGAAAGATAAATTACCCTATCTGTCGATTATTATACGAAATATTTCTTCAATAGGTTTGACATCCAATCATTATAATTTATTTATGAATTTACTCAACAAAATGGATTGTGATTAATCTGTATAACCGTTTTTGGGGAAGGGGATTATGTAATCCACAGGAGGCAAAACCATCCTAATATGTGATTGATAATTATCTTTAACATGGAAAATAAAAACCATCAATAATATCAATTAAATGAATCGTTAAGTGGTTCTGCATTTTTCCCACACCCCTAGTTCAACCTTATTGGATTACAACAACAGATGTAAACCATATATTTATATTCTATATGGGATATATGTACATGAAATAATAATGGATGATTTTGATAAAGATTTTTCAGGATTTGATTGGAAAAATACTCCTGCCTATAAACATCCTGGAGGAAAGGATTGTCCATGCCCAAAACATGAGTATATTAGGGAACAAATTAATGTTGCAAAGAACTTAAATTCGGCAACTAAAAACCTCGATATGAATAAGAGGCCATCGTCAAATGTAACTCTAAAATTTTGCCCTGATCATTATAATGTTTATTTCAAAGAAGTAATTCCCGCAATGCCGTTGAAATTCAGAATAATGACAAAGATTGCGTTAAAACTGGGTGCAGTTGTTATTCAACAAATTCCATATATGATGTCAGATAAGTGCTTTTATTGTAAGTTTGGTTCGGGTGGTTTTGACAAGAAAGTTGAACTACCTCCAATATAACCATAGATTTAGATTTCAAAATTTTTATAAATCCTTCTATCTGTAAAGATAGATAAAAAAAGAACCTTCATTCTTCTTATCAATTAAGATACATCATTGTTTAACATTCCAAGTATGTGGATGCCTATTTCAATCTGCCACTTATTATTAACCTTATTTAAATTCAAAAATGCGTATGATTTTGTCTTACAATGGTAATGATAAAGATTATATTTTTCCACATGTTAATAGTTCTAGGCGGCGTGGTTCAAGAACAGAATGGCGGAAATACAGCTATAGCTTCTACTGCTTCAGCTACAGCTTCTGCAATAAAAAAAGATAACAGAATAAATAACAATTCAATAGATTCAAATCAAAAGACTCTTTTGGAATTCAAAGGACAACTCATTGAAGAACAGAAAAAGGGGGAAAGTCAGATAGATCGAATTAATCAAAAAATAGAGGAAACAAAAAAAATAATTGATGAAGAAAGGGTAAAATTAGAGGAAGAGCGGTTAAAATTAAAACATACAAATGAAGCCAAAGATGCTGATTACACCAAATTTACCGAGTTAAAAAATAATTTAATTGAAGAGAGAAAAAGGATGAAAACACTGGATACCAAAGCTTCTTCCAGTGGAGTCGGAGGCGGAGGCAGACCCCGGCGAGATCGATACAATATTACCAATTTAACAAAGGCATTAGATCAGATAGAAAAAGACATTCAAACAAAGAAATTGTCCAAAGATGAAGAAAGAAGGCTTGTTTTAAAATCCAAGGAAATTGCAACCCGACTTCATGCATTAAAAGTCATTAATAAAAAAGAGGATACTTACAAATCCATGGCTATGAAATTTGACGATCTTCGAGGAAAGATGACAAAGATATTTGACCAAAAAGCAGAAATCGGGAAGGGAATCGGAAAACTAAAGGAAAATCTAGACGAGTTACTCAATAAAAGAGAAGATCTTTATGAGGAAAGAAGAATGATCATCCATCAGGTTAGGGAAGCTGGTGCAAAATTGGAGATGGTGGATACTCAACTAAATGCAATAGAGTTCAAAAGGTCTCGATTGCAGTATTCCTCTGATAGGCAGAGAAGGCAAAATGTCGATAGAAGAAGTAGACATGAAATTCCGCAGGATAAGATGAAAAAGAATAGGGAAAACCATGAATTATGGAATTCACTAAAAGAGGTAGCAATGAAGAAGATGTCTGGTGGAGGAAAACTCACATTCGATGAAATGAAGCTGATTTATTCTGATGAATCGGATTGATAACAAAGAGTAAAAATACTTTTATTTTTATTTAACCTGTCAATTTTTAAGCTTTTTTTTATATCGATAATTTAGCAATTAATATGCTAAATTACCCTAAATTCAACAACCTAGATTTTTCTTTTACTAAAAATAATAATAATCTTTCCATAGTTTCGACAATATAGTTCATGGAGATTAATTTGGATTGACTGTTTTCAATATTTTTGGTATATTCTTTCACTAGGTTGACAAATGATGAGAGAACAGATGCAATAACTATATCAAATCTGTTTACTCCGCCTTCTACAAAAGCCACTTTGTAAAAGGATAAGAATTGATTTGATAAGATACGCACTTGCTGCAAGCTATTATAACAATCTGGATCCGCTGAATTTCGTAATTTTGAATGCTCAAAATTTATCTCTATCAGTTTTTTAAAAATATCAATATCAAATTCATCTTTCATTTTTTATGAATGCTTAAAGTATTCAAAGCCCATTAAACTTTTTGATGGCCAAAAAGGGAAAACAACTAACGTATTTAGAAATTATTTTTATGATTTAGCGCTGATGCAAAAATAAACCTGTTAGCATTATTGTCTATAATCTTCTAAATGGGATATTGTCATTATTGATTATGTTGTTTTTCTTGCGTATTGCATTTCCATTCTTAAACTTTAGTTTTGTAAAGGAAGGTGATGCCTCTCAAATCAACACATAAAAAAATTTGTGTTCGCTGTTAAACGTTTTCATTTTTGGTTAACCTTGCAGTTCTCTTTATTTTTCAACAAGTTCGTCATACTTTCTTTTGAGATCTAGATAATCGTCTGATGAAATGTCTGGGGTATTCATGTATAGGTAGTTTTTGACTGGCTCATTTTTTTGAAATCTATTCCAATTGTCTAAAAACTTTTTTGTAAAGTCTTTAATAATCTCCTCAGTAGTAATTCCAGTCGAGTCTATTTTTAGATTTTCATTAATTAGGCATACTTCCTCTTTGCTGTCCCCACTGATGTATTCTATTGGTATGGGCTTGAATTTTGTATCTTTGACTTTAT
>JBKJYK010000132.1:0-5886 GCA_046715515.1 Candidatus Nitrosocosmicus sp. | reverse complement strand
CATTAGATGTTGTTGTAGTTGTTGTGTTGTTATAATACATACATATATAATGCACTGATTGGTTTTGGTATTGGATCAAAATATTGTGCTTATTTGAGATAGGTACAAATCTTTTATGGTTTACTGCAATGATTATGTCTTTGTTATTTTACCTTATGAGGCTATCTTTATTATGATTGATAAATTGCTCTTTTTTATTTTGAAAAGAAATGCTAAACCAATCAAACTATACTATAGTTTGACATGTGTATCAGGCAGTTACATACCTAAAATCTGATTTACATAATAATATTTAAAAAATTTTTATTGCGGTCAGGGTGTAAAAATAGAAACACCCATGATGATTTTCTTTGGCTATTTTCTCGTTATGCTGTCAAGATAGCATATTATTTTTTTAGGATCTTTTCCGAAATTTGCTGTCTTGAGTGTGTGTCTTCTAGTTTGTACAACACTTTGTTGATGTAGTCATTTGTTATAAATAAGGGCATGCGTGTTCTCTGTTCTTTTGGAAGCAAGGTGTTTATTTTAACAAATAAATTTATCTTTTTGTCTGTGTTGTCTTCATAAATGCATTTTTTTACCAATTGTTTTAAACCCCCTGTGTCATATATCATGTTTTATGTTATATAACAAAGTATTTATATGTAAATCTTTATATGGAGATTTCTTTAAAAAATGCATAAGATTATATTAGGGCACTTTTTTCTTTACAATTATTTTAAATCCTTATTTTGACATGACTTTCTTTATTTTTCTAATAATGCGGTTGCTGTTTGAGCAATCCGAAACTGTTTGGATGGTTCAATGAATAAAAAGATTTCGTTATAATAAACTGTTGATTGTTGTTTATGTGGCTTTAAAGATTTTACCATGGATATGTTCGGATAGTTATTTCAGTTGCAAAAGATAACTGCTTATTCGCATTTAAATTATTCATTTACCTTAAAAACGGTAACTAAAAACAATGTGGTGTGATTTATCTTTTTTTTTGGCTATCCGCAAATTGCGGATGAATATGTTTGTTAGGTTACTACATAAACTGAATTTACTGATAAGAATATGATTAGTGACGTTAGAAATTAAATTCAGCATATCCAATTGAAAATACCTTGAACCCTAAAACTACACATATACATTTTTTAAATATGTGCCATTAATACATAATAATTTGGAATGGGTGAACCTAATCTTTCCTCACTGGATGAAATTCGTTCAAATATCGATGAGATAGATAAAGAAATTGTTGCTTTGTTATGTAAACGCGGAGAGCTTGTTAAGCATGCTGCAAGGTTTAAACCAAATCCCTCAAATGTTATAGACCTAAAGAGGTTAGAGCAAATTATTGAGAAGGTAACCTCGTATGCCAAAGAGGCAAATTTTGATTCATTTACGATAGAAAACATATACCGCAATATGATTGATCAATACATACAATTAGAGATGAAAACCTACTCTGACTTGAGAGCGTCTAATTCCAACAAATAGATTTAAATCCAAGATACCCTTTTCGTCATAAACTAAAAATCATTTGCATTTTCTATTTTTGTTTCCTCTTTTTTATTTGGGTTTGACTTGGGTTAGGCTGCGGTAAGCCTAGTGTCTGTCCTTTTGTCATGCCCATAACAATCCATTTTTTTACTCTTTTTTCTTCTTGCTGCTGCCTGCATTATGGAGATGATTATCATGAGATCCACTACGGTACTAAGAGGCGTATCTATTTTGGTTTAAATTTTAAACAATTCAATAAAATACAAATATTAATTGTCTTGTATGTGTAATAGGAACTAAATATTGATGAAAATATCTGAGCGACTTGGCAGGGTGGAGTATGCTATACGGGACATAATATTGCACGCTAGAGAGTATCAAAAAACCGGTAAAAAAATCATATATCTAAATATCGGCGATCCCGTGGCCTTTGATTTTAAGACCCCCACTCATATCAAAAATGCTTTAATCGACGCATTAAACCATGATAATGACTATTATACTGATTCTGAGGGGTGGCCAGAATTGCGACAGTCAATAGTTGGAAAGGAAAGTCGAAAAAAAGGGCTAGCCCTTACCGCTGAAGATGTTTTGGTTACAAACGGCGTTTCCGAAGGGTTGGACATGGTAATGGGTTCTATAATTGAGGATAATGACGAGATACTGCTTCCTGGACCCTATTACCCACCCTATGCCTCTTATGCCAAATTTTATGGGGGTAACATCAATGAATTTAAAATCCTAGATGACGGTGCACCGGATTTGGATGATATACGGAGCAAAATAAATGGCAAATCAAAAGCAATCTGTTTGATAAATCCAAATAATCCTACCGGAGAGGTTTTTGATCAAAAAAGCTTGAAATCTGTTATTGATGTTGCCTCGGAGAATGACCTTTACATCATTTGTGATGAGATATATGATGAAATAGTGTTTGACAATGGGTTCTATGGAATCGGAAAAGTTGCCAAGGATGCCCCTGTAATTCTTCTTAACGGTTTCTCTAAAACCTATTCGATGACCGGTTTGCGGTGTGGCTATATTTGCATGAACCACAATTCTCATCAACTTGACTCTTTGAGAAAAAATATCTTTAAGCTGGCCCGGGTCAGAATTGCTTCAAACTTTCCGGTTCAGATCGCCGCAAACGCGGCGTTAAATGGGCCACAGGATCATATTGGTGAAATGGTGCAAAAGCTGCAGAAAAGACGAGATTTGGTATTCAAAAGGCTTAATGAACTCAATGGTGTTCACGTTAACAAACCCAAAGGAGCCTTTTACGTATTTCCTGAAATCAATCTTTCAAACAAGTGGAAAAGCGATTTGGAGTTTGTAATTGACCTGTTGAACTCTACCGGTGTCTTGACCGTTCACGGATCTGGATTTGGAAATGACGGATCTAACCACTTTAGGATTGTATATCTGCCTGAAGAGAACATATTGGAAGAGGCTATGGATAAAATAGATCTTTTCCTAAAGAGGGCTGCAGGCTGACTTTACTTTGATTTAAATCTCATTCTCATAGTTTTTTCTTTTAAGTTTTCCAAAGTAGATAAGAACAATACCTATAATTATCATTATTATTACAAATTTCTCATTAGTGATTTCAGAGTTAGTAAAATTATCTACAAAAAATTCAATACCCAATTCCGTAGTTATCAGAATAAGGTTTCTTAAAAAAATAATGCAGGCCATCACAATGAATAGAACCCCTAATGGGAACATCCATTCCTTTCGGCTGTTTCTTATTTTTCTGTCTATCCTGTCAAAATCCATTTTGAAATTAGTTGTTTTTTTTTCGTATTTAAGGACTTGTATTACACTAATTTTATACCTGGATGTTTGATCTTGTTTTGCTTTGATGCATTGAGTATCATTGGAGTCATTACTTCTGCCTGGTAGGATAGGGATAGGGGACCAAGAAAAATGGACCTTAGCCCTTCTATTTCGTTTACGAGGCTATTTACAATAGATAGCGACTCTTTATTGTCGGTGCAAACAAATGTGTCTGCATTCAGGGGCATTTTTAGGTTTTTTAGCTTTATTTCCGAAATAGTATGAAAAGCAGATACAATTTTGTCGCAGTTTGGAAGGTTTTCTGCTACCAGGACCGCGGCAGATTTTTTTCCTTCCTCGATCGGTATGTAGTAAAAACCATTTTCATTCCTTCCCATGGGAACTATAGGTGAGATTATCGTGCAATTATCTTTAATGGTGTTTGAAATATCCTTGCATGTACCAATTATGTTATCATATGGAATGGAGAGAATTAACACATCGCTTTCTTTTGATACTGATGTGTTATCATTACCTGAGATGGTACCCTTAAGTTTGTCCCCAAGCATGCCCTTAACGGTGTTCAAATTGTCTTCAGCAGCTTTTTCTGCCTTTTGTTTGTCTCTTGACCCTATCAAAACATCGTGATTTAGACACCATCTTTGGACAAAACCCTCACCCATGCCACCAGTTCCGCCAATAATTCCAATTTTCATACTAGTTGTGTCAATGAACATGTTGGGTTTAAATATATTTATACATCAAAAATTATTTTTGCAATCAATTCAATCGTTTAATATTAATATAATTTTAATTTATTCTTGTTAAGTTATGTCACTTATTATATTTATGAGGCATGGTCAGGCCAATAACAATGTAAAAAAGCTATTAGTCGGCAGAAATTTAGAGTCCCATTTGACTGATTTGGGTCGAGAGCAGGTTAAATACGCTGCGGGGATTTTGTCGACAATTGATATCCATAAAATCTATTCTAGTCCTGTCATAAGAACAATGGAAACCGCTGAAATTGTTTCTAGCATTGTTAATGTGCCTTTTGATACTGATGAGCGGTTATTTGAAATAGAGCTGGGTAAACTTGTGGGCATGTATTATGATGACCTGTTAAGTACCCATGGTGATCTTTTTGTAAAGTTTTACAGTGACAATGATGACGATAACTCTCTGTTGGAGTTTGAGGTTGAATCATTTGGTGCGGTAAGGAAAAGGGTTTCCGGACTGTTGCAGGAAATAATAAAAAAACATAAAGACGAAAATGTTCTTCTTGTGTCTCACCTGGATCCCATTAAAGCGGCTATTTCCCTTATAATGAATATGAAACCCTCTGCAGTTTATAATATTCAGGTGCCTAATGCCTCGCTTAATATATTTAAGAATATTAACAACACTGTCTCATTATGCGGGATGAATATAATGGATATACGTAGGTTCCTGTCGGATTATTGAGGTTTTTGGTAGCGCTAAATTTTGCTGTAAAATAGTAATGATTTACTGTTTAGCAAAAACCTTAAATTAGATGTAGGTGCACCAAACCGCAGAGAGTGAAATAAAGGAGATTGACTTATTCCTACACTAAAATCTTGATTTTTTTTATTTTGGGTTCTGTGACAGTTCTTGGTATGCAAAGTGTTATCCAAATAGCACAAGCTGTAGAAGAGGGTGGCGAAATTGTTATACGACGAGTGGCGATATGGGATTTGTTTTATAGAATGATGGTTGTTGCCTTTGCTGTAGGGGCGGTAGTTCAGGGTGTCCAGATTTATGCGACGTGGAGGTTTAGAGAGTCTCACCCAAGGTTTAAGGCCTTTAATCTGTCTGGAGGAGACACTAAGTAATGGGTCATAGCACTCCTGAATGGGCGTTTGTTGTAGTTGTAATTGCCTTATTGATTTATGTAGGCGCAGAGTCATGGAGGGTAGAGCATACATTAGAATTTGCACCTCCTAACTCCGAAACGGTTAGGGTTATAGGCCAACAATGGTTTTGGTCTTTTGAGCATGCTGATGGAACCAAGGAGGTAAATGAGCTTCACCTAAAAACCGACATACCATACAGATTTGAAATGGTTTCCAATGATGTTATTCATGATTTTGCAGTTCCGGATTTTGCAATTCTCATGGATGTAATTCCGGGGAGGGTAAATACGCTATGGAACGTATTTGATGTGCCTGGAGAATATCTCATACACTGTAGAGAATATTGTGGCCAATTGCATCAGGACATGAGGGCAAGATTGTTTGTTGAACCAAATGAGGGTTCTGGCCCGGTAACGATGAACGGCACGGTACAGCAAGAAGCCCCGGAATCGCCTATAAGCAGTGGTACTGGAACTGCTGGGATTACAGGCCCTGGGATAACTGGTGAAGTTAGTCAAGGAACCGGGACAACTAGGTTGGTTGAACCGGGTCCACTAGGTCAAAATGCTACTACTACTCCGCCACCAGGTTCCAATGCAACCGGCGCCACCAATACAACTAGCTCTGCCGCACCGGGCTCAACATTGTCTATTCCAGCAGGTGCCGCAACCCCTGGAAATCCGCCATATGCCCCAACAGAGTTGTCGGTTAAGAAGGGTGATGTGGTAAATGTGGTAAACGATGATAA
>JBKJYK010000131.1:0-2933 GCA_046715515.1 Candidatus Nitrosocosmicus sp. | reverse complement strand
TAGTATTACTTAAAGAGTCCAAAACTATTTGCCATTCTTTTATGCTCAATAGAATACTCTTTTTATCAGCAGCATTACCCATACCAATTTTTTATGTTTCTGTTATAAAATTCTTTTACAATTACCTGCAACATATGTAACTGACAACAGTAGGTTAATCCAAAACAATTTTCTCTTTTTTAAATATAAAAACAGTTTTATAAGATTTTCGTTTGAGAGCAATACAATTTACCTGAATCATATCCTTTTTGAGATAATATAAAATCCATGAAATGAAATAATTAATGCTGCCAAAGACATTTTGGTAGCAAACACCAAATTCCATGGTGTATGAGGATTCGGATAAGGCATATACAAGGCATCTAATTTTAACTCCCCTTGAATCAAATCGGCAGTAATTAATGCATTCCAGATAATAAAATTGTAGAAGAATTCATAAATGGAAATTATCAATATAACTAGAACAACTAACTGAAGTATAGTTTTCATACTTTTTGGAATATCTTTTACCTTATCTCCACCCAATTTAGTAACGCAATACCATCCCACAACAGATACAATCATAAGGTAGGTTACAAGCTTTGCAAGCCCTTTAAAAGGAAATTCAGTACTTACCAATACTTCACCTATTATTACATTTCCGGTGTCCAAATATTCATTTAGACTTGTATAAATAGAATAAAATGTAATTACAGTCATTATTATGGCACAAATATAAAAGATGACAAGGTAAAATCGCCTAGAAAGTAATTCATCTCTTTCGATAGTTAGAGTCATTAATAAAATCGTTCAAATATCAAATATATAAAACTGTATTTGATAAGACTAAACCTCCCACATTGTTAAAAAAGGCATTTAATTATAATTAAAATCATTTGCAATTCTCAAATACTTTTAGTATTTTATGTAGATCATTTTCAGTTACCAAAGGATGAACAGGTAATGACAAAGCATGATGCCAAGCCCAAATAGTATTTGGTAATACGTCATCAGAAAGAGAATCAGAATTATTATAATATGGTGTTTTATGAACTGGAGGATCATAATATACCGTAGCACCTATACCTTCATTAATAAGATGATTTTTAACTAAATCTCTTTGATTTTTATCTTTAAAATTAACAGTAAACAGATACCAATTAAACTTTTTATCCGCAGTTTCTTTGGGTAAATTAATAATAGACTGTATTTGTTCAAATTTTTTTAATCCATCTGTTAAAACATCTGCATTGTTTTTTCTTATTTTTAACATTTTATCTAATTTTTTCATTTGAATTTTCCCAACGCCTGCACTTAATTCAGGCAATCTTAAATTCAGGCCAAATAGTGCGGTATCATATCCATGAATCATTCCATGGTTTCTAATCATTTTTAGTTTTTCAGCAACATCATCATTATCTGTAACAACAGCTCCCCCTTCGCCTGTAGTAATCACTTTACTCGCATAAAAACTAAAACAACCTATATCACCCAAAGTCCCTGTTTGTCTTTGAAAATAACTAGATCCTAATGACTGACAAGCATCCTCTATTACATATATGGAATGTTCCCTTGCAATAGAATTTATTTCATTCATATTGGAAGGATGACCATAAAGATGAACAGGAATAATAGCTTTAGTGCTTTTATTGATCTTCTTTTCCATATCAAGAACATCAATAGTATAGTCTTGCTTGTTAATATCAGCAAAAATTGGTTTAGCACCAGCTGCCATCACAGAATTTGCGGTGGCCACAAAAGTAAAAGAAGGGAGTATAACTTCGTCTCCGGGTCTTACACCAATAGACAACAAAGACGCATGAAGTGCAGAAGTACCAGAATTAACGGCAATGACATGTTTTACATCAATATATTCTCGCAAACTACTTTCAAATTCTTGAACTCTTTTTCCCCCATTATTTGCAGGAGAAGTTAATACGTTTTCTTCAAGTATATTTAATAATTCTTGTTTTTCTTCTACGCCCAACCAAGGTTTGTTTATCGGGATCATTAATTTAGTTATAAAGAAATAACAAGTATAAAAATTAGTAAAACGATTTAAATTTTCTAATTCGGATCAATTTCGAATATCTATTTTGTTCTTTTTAATTTAATTTTTATACAATATACCCATTTGCTAAATCAAGATATATAAAAAATTAAAATTATTATACAGATGATTATTTAGGGTCTAAATACTTAATTATTATGCTAAAATAATATATTTTCTAAACATTTAGTACTCTTACAAAAAGGCACATGTAACAGATATACTAAAAAAATTGCAAAAAATCTGGTTTAAAGATATTGTTAATATGTTTATTCCTTTAGAGTTTTAGTTTGAATATTGCCGCATTTTTATGATATGCATCAAAATATAATAGAGGGAAATAACAAGTAATTTTGGTGCAGATGTGGCAGAGTGGTCATCCTAAGTTAAAAATGCTAGGACCATAATATTGCGTCGGCCTTGAGTTAACATCGAGGTTGATTAAAAGTAAGCCGATTCGCCTATGGCGAGCAGGAGTTCAAATCTCCTCATCTGCGCTATAGTTTTTGTCTTTAAATTTATTTTCCACACTCTTTGAATGCAATTCCGTAATCTGTCTCTCTAATTTTTCAAGAACAGATTTAAAAGCTCTTAATGGATCATAATCATCAGAATGTGTATGAATAACCTGGGTTTTTGTGATTAGCCTAGTCCTAATTGAGCACACTGATTTATGTTTCTCAAAATAAATTACAACAGATTGCATATCACTCAGTTTTCCCTCTATTTTTTTTACGAATTTCTCCATTTTTTGGATTATTTCGTTGCGAATACCCTCATCATCAAAATTGGCAGTATAAATTATAGAGTCGGTTTTTTTTTGTAGGGAAGTCTCCAATATTTATTTAGAATTAAAAATGACTACAGGTTTATTGTTCTAAATAAAAATCAAATCGTCATTGTT
>JBKJYK010000130.1:0-4403 GCA_046715515.1 Candidatus Nitrosocosmicus sp. | reverse complement strand
GAAGAGCACTCGACTATTTATATAGGGTGAAGCTGAAGACCGAGCTGTCGTGAGCTCAAATCTCACCGGCGGCACTATTAGAAGTGAAATGGTGAAGTAGAAATATGATAAGGATCTTTAGAAATTTTTTTTGTAGCCACAAAGATGTTTATTCATTTAGGAAATACAACGAATTTGATTTTGCCGAATACCAGGTTTGCAGTAATTGTGGAAAAATTCTGAAGACTCTCAAAGGATTTGATGAGGACCTCAGAGGTTAAAGAATCCATGAAAATTTCTGAAATTAATGTTCAAATTTTACTTGTTATGTGGTGCATAGGAGCTGTGGTTGCAGGGTTAGCTTTACTAATACCAATTTACTCGCTTTTCCTTATAGTGGGGTCTATAGGATGGCTAAGTGTTGTTATAATTACACTATTGTTTTTTATGGTGTTGAAAAATAAATGAATGGAATTTGATGTTAATCTCTTCCCCCCTGTTCAGGAATAGAAACAAGGGTTACAGTCGATGTAATGCCGTTTATCTTTCTAATGTTTGATGTAATTGTGTTATTCATTTCATCTACCGAGTCTGTTTGAATTTTAACAAAAATATCATGTACTCCATATGTGCCCCTAACCTCTTTAACTTGTTTTATTTGCGAAATCTGTTTTATTATTTCTTCTTCTTTTCCTAAAATACTATTTATCAAAATATATGCCGTAGGCATTGCATATTAATTTATAATATGTTATTTTAACCTATTGATAACCATTATGCTCATGTAAATAATAAATAGATTCATTGAATTGTAAATTTAATGAGGTTGCCAATAATTGAAAAAGGAAAAAAGGATGTCGAGTTTGTTACATTTATCAATAAAGTAAATGACGACCTTAGGGATAGCTTTGAACTCTCAATAAAAAAAAATCTTCAAACTGTGAAAACAAAGGTAATGTTAGCCGATTTTACAGTTATAGAAACAAATACCTTTGATCCAGACAGGGTATTAAACTATTTTTTCAATAAGGAAAAAGAAGTTGGTTCATTAAGCTCTTGGAAGGTCGTTCCCGTCCAGTCAGCAAAAACAGACGATTTACATAGAATTTTCTTTCAGATTAGTATAGAGATTGAAAATTATTATTTTTATATATACATGGGAATTCAATTTCATGCTCTTTTATATTATAGAACGGATAAAGATATCATCCGCATAAGTAAAAGAATTAGAGAGTTAGAGGAAAGAAATTCCAATGTTAAATCTGAAATTTCAAAAAAAGGCGATCAATTAATAAAACAGGAATTAGAAAATTTAGGCTATAAAGATACAGATAATACCAAACTATTTGAGGAACTTTTTACCAAACAAGATCTCTCTAAAAGCCTAGCTGAAAAAGCATCTGAAGTTGAAAGTACATTTCCCGAATTTAACCAAAATTTACAATTGATACAATCTTTGAAAAAAGAATTAGAAAATTTTACAATCGAGTTGTATCAAATAAACCCTGCTTCCATTGACTCTAACAAATTGATGATAGGAGAGGAGGGGATAGCATACAATATGGATTTTGAGTTAATAACAAATAAAAAAACTCGTGAGAAAACATCTGTGATTATTTTTGAAAAAATAAGTGTAAATGAAATGTCAAAAATCGAGAAGGAATTTGTTCCTCTAATCAATATATTTAAAAAATAATTCTTAAAACCTCTCATTTGAACAATATATGTTGTACACAAGACTTTTGCCTTGGGAAAAACATCGCATATTCTAAACAACTAAATTTAAATAAACCTTAAATCTTTTTTTATCTGGGAAAAGAAATTTCCACTATAGATCTTAATAAAATAAAGGAATCTCAAAAAATTCTGTCACAATCAAATATTAGGAAAATAGACATGCTAAAATCAACTACCTTCTCTAATATCTGTGGAAACAATATCTATCTAAAACTCGAATGTCTCCAAAAGACTGGATCTTTCAAAGTTAGAGGGGCAATTTCAAAGATAAACAATATTCCAAGTGATATAAAAAAAAATGGCGTAATAGCTGCATCTGCTGGTAATCACGCTCAAGGAGTCGCTTATGCTTCTTTAATGAACAAAATACCTTGCACAATAGTAATGCCAAAAAATGCGTCACCAGCAAAAATTGCAGCTACCAAATCCTATGGAGCAAAAGTGATACGTTATGGAAATGACTATGATGAATCATCTGCATCTATCAAAGAAATAGCTGAAAAAGAAAATAAAACAGTAATACCCGCATTTGAAGACCCAAGCGTTATCGCAGGTCAAGGTACAATAGGCTTGGAAATATTGGAGGATTTAAAGGATATTGACGAAGTCTACGTGCCAGTTGGTGGCGGTGGATTGATTGCTGGGATTGCCTTGGTGTTTAAATCCATTAAACCAGATGTGAAAATAATAGGAGTTGAATCTGCAGCTTTTCCTACAATGAAAAAATCAATCGAGGCAAATAAAATCACTAAATTTCAAAACGGATATACAATTGCTGATGGTATTTCGGTTAAAATTCCCGGAGAGTTAACATTTGAACTTGTAAAAAAATATGTAGATGATATTGTTTTAGTTGATGATTTGTCTATCGTGAAAACAATGTTTTTGTTAATGGAGCGATCAAAAATTGTAGCAGAGCCAGCAGGTGCGGCATCTCTTGCATACCTTATTTCTAATGAAAGAACTAAATCACAGAACAAGAAAAACATTGTTTCTATAATATCTGGTGGAAATGTAGACATGTACCTTTTGGGACAGGTAGTTGCAAAGGGGTTAATGCAAACAGGACGATTGTTAAAGATATTCGTGGATTTGCCAGACAAACCTGGAGCACTAAAAAACATAGTAGATGAAATTTCAAAAGCTCACGTAAATATTGTGGAAGTCGTCCATGACAGGCTTAGTTCTAATATACCTGCTGGAACTGCTGGTGTATATTTGAGCCTAGAGTTTGAAAATAGAGATCAATCTGATATATTGATAGGGTTGTTTAAGGAACAAAATATTAATTTTAAAATCGTCAGTTAACTATAGCAAAAGGAAATATTTTGGAATTTTATGGTTCATTATCGCGCATTCGGTTATCCTGTGTTTTTCAGATGCTTTTTAGGATGCATAGCAGTATTCTCTAAAACCTGCTCTATCTGCTGTTATTCCACCTATGCTTACTAAAATGAATTCATTTTCCGCACTCAAAAACGCTTCATTAAACTTTTTGGTATTACTGTGTAGTTTTTCATAGTCGTTTATTGATATTTTGGTTCTGGTTCCTATTTCTTTATCCAGGTTCATTCTGCTTGCTATTTCTTTGTACCCTTCCTGAAATACGCCTGAGAATACCATTGCGCTACATCCACTACCATAGGAGCCAAAACCGACTCTTTTATTGTAAAGGTCAAATCCTTTACCAAATTCAAATTCTACGAGGCTTCTTAGTCCCATATACATTGAAGCGGTGTAAAGATTTCCAATTATCGCAGAAGCTTCTAATGATGAAGACATTTTTTTATCAAAAACTTCCCGATAATAGGTTGTTTTCGTAAATTCTTTTCTAAATTTTTCGTCCGCTTTCATGAATTCAGTATCCGCCAACAATGATTCAATGGTTCCTCTCGGATCTTTTGGAATGGGCTCGTCTAATTTAAGATGTGTTGTTATATCTTTCCATCGAGGTAAATGTCTCCATTCGTGTCTTAACAGGTAAGCCAATGCTTTTTCACCCATTTTTCTATATGGTAGATGCACATTGATATAGTCTATATGATCGGTGATCGATTCTCCTTCCTTGAGTTTTATGTAACCCTGTTTTATCGCCTTTTCTTTATATGCTTCAAGTGCTTTTCTTACCTGGATTAGATAAAGTAAATTTGAATAAACCCCATTTACAAGAGGAGTTTCCTTTCCAAAAGGTCTATAGAAATCATACTCGTTTTTTATTATTGTTGATGCCACCTTTTCATCAAAAGCTAATAACCTGGGATTGTTTTTGATGAGCAAAGCTACGGCACCAGCGCCTTGAGTATACTCACCGGCCGAACCGATATCGTATTTTGCAATATCGCTTACAATGACGATTGCAGACTTGTCACCATTTTCGCCGGCTCTGATCCAATTTGCATTGTCATAAAGTGCATATGAGCCACTTACGCATGCGAACTTGCATTCTATTCCGCCTGCATGTTCTAAAGAGTCCTCACCGTAAACCTGTTCTAGCATTCCGATTACAAATGAATTCATAGCTTTTGATTCGTCTAAAGCAGATTCAGTTGCTACATAAATTCTACCTATATCTTGCGGGTTTAAATCGTTTTTTTTCATAACCCTCATACACGCATTGGCAGCCATGCATGCGGGGTCTTGATTAGCATCTGCTAAGGCCATCTTTTTTATTCCAATCCCATATTCTA
>JBKJYK010000129.1:0-4028 GCA_046715515.1 Candidatus Nitrosocosmicus sp. | reverse complement strand
GACAATGGTTCTGGCATGCATGTAAGCGTAAGTTTATGGACAAAATCATCATCTAATAATGTTAATCTGTTTTATGATGAAATGGATGATTAATCAGAACTTAGTCAAAAAGGCCGTTATTTTATAGGGTGTATACTTTATGATGCTCAATCATTATCTGCAATCGTAACTCCTACCATAAATTCCTACAAACGTATTGTGCCCGGATTCGAAGCCCCTGTGTATTTAGCATGGTCTAGGGGAAACAGATCAGCTGTAATAAGAGTCCCAGTAAATGAAAAAGGAAGTGCCACATCAAAAAGGGTTGAGTTTAGGGCTCCAGACCCTTCTGCAAATCCCTACCTTGCATTTTCAGCTATTGTAGCAGCAGGGATAGATGGAATAAACAAAAAGACTGATCCGGGAAACCCAGTCAATGAGAATATATATAAGATGACTGATACACAACGAAAAAGTTTAGGAATAGACATTCTTCCTTCTAGTTTGGAAGAATCGCTAACAGCACTAAAAAGCGATTCAAGCTATCTTGATATCTGTTTTCATAATGACTTGATAGATACATATGCGAATTTAAAAAATGATGAAATATTGGAAATCGGTAATGATAAATCAAAATTAAACCAGTTTATGTTTTATAATGATGTTTAGAAAACCAATTCCAAAGGTGAGATTGAATTTTAGATGGTTTCAATCTGTTGCCAGAATGCCTTGATTACTTAAATTGATAAGTATGTGTTATTATAAAGATGATCATGAAAGGAACTAAATTGTAGTAAACTTATATTGAATAAAAACAAGTTTCTAAAAAGGAATTATAAACTTTTTACTTAACCGTATTTTTTAATATTGTATTGAATTGAACCTGGCGTTTCTACTTGATCCGTGTTTCTTATCTAAAGTGAACATAATGGTAACTGAAGATTAATTTAACCCCCTTTTAATGATGACAAGTTATTTTTTTATTGTGATAGTTAAACGGGTTAGTTATTATATTGTGTGCATTTGATGTGCGTATGAATATCTAGAATTGAATATTTGGATGTATGCTGAGTATCATGTTATTAGGTACAGATAATCAATTTTATCTAAAAAGAAGTTTTATGTGTTGGTCATGGCATTGCATTGTCATTTATTTTTGGAAACTCTGATACAATTGCAAAATATCGCATTTTATTGTAGATAAGAACTTGAAACCCATAGAATATTTTTATTGTTTTACCGCCTTTTTAATCTGAATTTACTTTAAGGTAATGATACAACAAAAAGTTATATAATTTATAATATTAATTTTTTATGGGTGACTGTTTGGATACTGATGATTATTATAAAACACTAGGCTTATTAAAACAGGCCAGCACCAAAGAGATTAAAATTGCCTATAGGCGTCTAGCTAGAAAATATCATCCTGACAGAAATTCTGATGTATCCGATGACATTATGAAAAATATTAACATTGCCTTTGAGGTTCTTTCCGATCCAGATAAAAGAAAGCAATACGATGAAAATATCTTTGCTGGTGTTTTGGAAAACAATGGTAAAGTAAACAACAGACATTCTGATAACAATGCTGATAGGGGAAATTATCAATCAGAAGGCGAAAGAAGCGCATCGTCATCATATAATTATAATAATGTAGTTCATTATTCTAACTATTATTCTATTGATGATATTTATTTTAAATCGCAAAAAGCAAAAATTACCACTACAAACACTTTGGATATTCCAAAAGGTCGATACCAAATAATAGTTGAACCTTCTTTATGCTTAGCATTTGGCAGTTGTGAAACACTTGCCCCTAAAGTTTTTGTAGTGGAAAAGGACAAACCAATAAACCCAAAGGCGGTGGTAATATCAGAAACTGGAGCTGACTTTGAAACAATTCTTGATGCAGCAAAAACATGTCCTACAAAAGCAATTATAATTATAGATAGATACTCTGGTGAACGTATTTATCCTTAGTCTGATACAGTGGGATAATAACCATACCTTGGAATTATAGTTGTTTTATATTTTTTCTGTCTTTAATTGATACAACATATGTAATCTAAATTATGCTCACGATTTCTTTTCTGTGCTGTTTCGGGTTCTGATTTTATTTGTTATTTATTATGATGACTGCCTATAAACTGAAATTCCTATGAATGGAATCACTAACCTATTCTTTAGTGTATCATTTATATCGGAATAACCTATAATTACATGGATGATTTATGAATGTCCTACTGGACATGTATGTTTTAGTCAAGATGATTTGTTTGTTTGTGGGATGAAAGGGTGCAACAAACAAACTGATATGATAAGCCCTATGGATATCAAATGGTTTTATAAAATCAATAAAAATGGGCTTTGCGTTAATAGGGTTGATCTTCATATGATCATAGATGATCCTAATATGTCAAAAGATTCAAAAAAACAAGTTAAAAAAGTATTTCCTCATTTATCTTAAATGAAAATGTAAATTTTGTTGATGCATTATGCTACTTTACCGCCAGGTTTTCATATACATCAGCAACAGCAGCAGCAGCAGTTAGTTCTGTATTTTCAGAATGGATGTGGAGGTAATTTGAAGGATGTGTTTTGGCTTTTCTTAATGAATGCATGACAATAATAACAATAGATCTTTAGATCTTCAGCGGCTATCTGAAAGATATGGAATGCAGTAGTCAAAGAAGTTTGTTTTTTAGATTACGCTGTCCCAGTATGTTGTCATAATCAATATTTCAATCTCTATCGCTGTATGCACATTCTGGGAATTTTTGATAATTTATTTCGTTGTTCTTAAGGAATCCGTATTATTTGCCAAAGTTTAACGTCATTGCTTTCAGCGTTTAGTTTCTGCGTTCTGCATAATCGGTTACTCTGGGGAGTATTTTTCTAATTCTTTTGTATTTTTGTTTATTACGTATTTTTCGGGATCATATCCATATTTTTTCCCTAATTCGTTCATATAGCTTTGAACGTTATGCCAAGCTTTTTGTTTATGTTGTATATTGCCATCTAGACTACTGCCACCACTACCTAGGGTGGATTGGGAAGAGGCGTCTAGTGCTATTTGATATAGTTTTGATATTCTTTCAAATTCTTCATCATTTAGTTTTATCTTTTTGTTATCGTTGTTATCAGACATTGTTTATTGTCTACTTATACAAATGTTAATATTCAAATATATCTGTAATATAAAATTATTATTTATTTAATTTTTATTTTAAGAGAAACCTTAAATTTCCACCAGAATGTTTTCGGAGTTATCAAATATGCCACCAACGATTGAATACTTTCGGTGGTTTGTTGTTGTTGTTGTTGTTACGCTACTAATTTAATTGTTATAGTTTTTATTTCCCATTCCTGCCTTTTCTCCTCTCCTTTGTTAAGAATACTAAATCTTCTGTATTTTTGGGGTTCATGTATATTTCTCCAATGGAAGACTCTTTTATGCCTACAATGGGTTCCCCGCATTCTGGGCATATTTGATAATAAACAAATATACTAACGTTCCTTTGGTTTTTTCCAATTAGTGCGTTATTCATATTGGGATGTAAATTAGTTTGACAAATTGGGCATTCCATATATTTTACATCTCACCTATTAATCAATATTAACTTTAAGACAATTGAAATAAATGATTTGATTTATACGGTTTTATTTGATATAATAATTTCCATATGGTTATTCTGTAGGGGTTATTTTCTTTTACCGATATATTTTATTTGATTGTTACTCTTTGGTTTGACTTGTTGTTTATTGTCTACTTATACAAATGTTAATATTCAAATATATCTGTAATATAAGATTATTATTTATTTAATTTTTATTTTAAGAGAACTTTAAATTTCCACCAAAATGTTTTCGGAATTATCAAATATACCACCAACGATTGAATACTTTCGGTGGTTTGGTGTTTGGTTGTTGATCTTTTAGGAAAATAGATTTGTTGTTGTTGTTGTTGTTACGCTACTAATTTAATTGTTATAGTTTTTATTTCCCATTCCTGCCTTTTCTCCTCTCCTTTGTTAAGAATACTAAATCTT